>NZ_JBGONU010000026.1:0-67407 GCF_041439295.1 Vibrio sp. 1F253
AGATGCTAGATGCTAGATGCTAGATGCTAGATGCTAGATGCTAGATGCTAGATGCGAGGTTGGTGTTGTTGGAGTGGTAAAAAGTTCAGGCGATAAAAAACGGAGCCTTGAGGGCTCCGCTTCTTATCGTATTCGGTAATTAAAAATTAACGAGCACGGAAGACGATGCGGCCTTTAGAAAGGTCGTATGGAGTCATCTCAACAGTTACTTTATCACCAGTAAGAATACGGATGTAGTTCTTACGCATTTTACCAGAGATGTGTGCTGTCACTACGTGACCGTTTTCAAGCTCAACACGGAACATTGTGTTTGGTAGAGTATCAAGGACAGTGCCTTGCATCTCGATTACGTCTTCTTTAGCCATCTAATCCTCTTTCGAAATTTGGCGGTTTTCAACGGCTTGATTGTGCCGTTAAAATCAAAATATGTAAAGTTGTCGCGTATTCTACCCTTGCCACCGCTGATTTACTAGCCTTTGATGACGTTGAAATCGTACTTTATAGTTCATCGCAGGGCATTCATCGATTTGATAACCCAAATATAACCATTGTTTTTGTTCTTTCTGGGCATGTTGGATCTGGAATAGAACGCCAAGAGTTCCCATGGAAATGTCGATATCAGGGTCGAAGAAGGTATAAAACGCGCTCGTACAGTGAGACATGATGTCTGTAACGGCAATGCCGACTAACTGCCCCTCATCATAGATGTGCATGAACTTTGTAGCAAGCCATTCATTTTTAGAGAAATGCAGAAACTCTTCTTTCTTCGGTGGATACATGGTTCCCGAACGGTGGCGAGCGGTTATATAGCGGCTATACAAGTCAAACCAGTTGTCATCCATTTCATCTTTCAGCTCCCAACGCAGCGCTTTGGCCTTGTTGAGTATTCGTCGTTGGCTCTTGGAAAACTTGACCTCGGGAATCGACAGTCGAATCGCTTGGCACGATGAGCAATTATCGCAATGTGGTTTATAAATGGTTGTTCCACTGCGGCGAAATCCATTCGCAAGTAGAACTTCATAGTTATCTGCGGTGTGCATGTGTTCATCAAGCGTGACTGCCACTCTTTCTTCGAGATGGGGTAAGTAACTGCAAGCGTGATTGTCTGTTAATCCAATTCTGATTTGTTGTAAATCTGGATTCATTAAGGCATTTCCTTTAGCCATTGTTTTTTAAAACATGCATCGTTAACGGACGTTTCTTTGAGTAATCGAAGAGAACTCAGGAATTCATCCCTATCAACCTCGATAGCGCCCAAGGATTCCAAGTGTGGGTTCATGACTTGGCAATCAATGAGTTGTCCGCCGAATTGTGTAAAGTGCTCGCAAAAGTACCATAGCGCAATTTTAGAGGCATTAGTCTTCAGGCTGAACATCGATTCACCGCAAAAGACTTGGCCTCTTTGTAACCCGTAAAGTCCGCCGATCAGTTCATCATCTTGCCAAACCTCAACCGAGTGGCAGAAACCTAATGAAGCGAGTTTGCGGTAGGCTGACTGCATGTCGCTGTTTAGCCAGGTTTCTTCTTCGGGCCTTAGTGAAGAGCAATAACCAATTACTCTGTCCGTCGCTTGGTTGATGCTGACTCGGTAATTGTGCTTTCTTTGAAACTTTTTAAGACTTTTTGACGGTTCGAATGTCTTAGGATTAAATACCGCTCGCGGTGCAGGGCTCCACCAAAGTATAGGCTCTCCTGGGCCATACCATGGAAATATACCTTGGCTATAAGCGTTCAGAATTCGTATGGGTGACAAATCACCACCGAACGCGAGTAGACCGTTGGGTTCATCAAGCGCGTCGAAGGGCGAAGGAAACTCTATACTAGTAGTATCAAGTTCGGTTAGGTATATAGTCATAAGTACCGCATTACAGATTAATCACTGACCAAGAGGTCTTTAGGAGTTTTACCATGAAGAAGTTGCTTTGGATTTTACTTGTTTTGCCCATGTTGGCAAATGCAGCTTACAACAGAAACCAAGCCAGACCAGTGAATGAGGTCGTTTACGGTGAGGTTGATACGGTCAGGTACATTACCCAACAGGAGATCGTAGAGTCGAAAGCGAATGGTTGGGAAACCTTGTTGGGTGCGGCAATTGGTGGTTTGGTTGGTAATCAGTTTGGTGGCGGCACAGGTAAAGAAGTCGCAACGGCGGTTGGTGCTGTAGCGGGGGCGGGGATCGCTCGTAATCGCGGTAATACGCAATATCGGGTGGAATATAAACTCGTTGAATTATTGGTTAAAACCAAGGATGACAATCTGGTTAACATCATTCAAGACGTTGACAATTCGATGTTGTTCAATAGAGGTGATGATGTGCGGATTCTCTATTTTTCAGATGGCGTTCGAGTTGATCTAGCGTACTAGTATATAAATGTGTTTAGTTGGCTAATTAATCGCCTTTATCGAGGGGATTAGCTCTGGAGTTCGTTGGAAAAGTTAGTTAGTCTGCAAGTACGAAGAATTATTCATCACCCGAAAATAGATACGCGCCAGTGACTTCGGGTGGTACAAGGACTATAAGAACTAATGGAAAGCCTTACGTTACAACCAATTCAGAAAGTGAGCGGGGAAGTTAACCTACCTGGCTCAAAAAGTGTTTCTAATCGTGCGCTTCTTTTGGCTGCACTTTCAACGGGAACAACTCGCCTAACAAACTTACTAGACAGTGATGACATTCGTCATATGTTGAATGCATTAACACAGTTAGGTGTTGATTATCAGTTGTCTGCAGACAAAACAGTTTGTGGAGTGACAGGTGTTGGTGGTGCATTTTCAAGTGACAAAGCCCTAGAGCTTTTCTTAGGTAACGCGGGTACAGCAATGCGTCCATTGGCTGCTGCACTTTGTTTAGGTCGCGGTGAATACGTTCTTACTGGTGAGCCACGTATGAAAGAGCGCCCAATTGGTCACTTAGTGACTGCACTGAGAGAAGCTGGTGCCGACGTTGAATACTTAGAAAACGAAAACTATCCACCATTGAAGATCACAGGTACCGGTCTGAAGAGTGGTACGGTTTCTATCGACGGTTCTATCTCTAGTCAATTCTTGACGGCATTTTTGATGGCTGCACCTTTAGCTGAAGGCGAAGTGACCATCAAAATCGAGGGTGAATTGGTTTCTAAGCCTTACATCGATATTACGCTGCATATCATGAAGCAATTTGGTGTGGATGTTATCAACAATGACTACCAAGAATTTGTGATTCCAACCGGGCAATCTTACACAGCACCCGGTGATTTCTTGGTTGAAGGTGATGCATCATCTGCGTCATATTTCCTTGCAGCCGCTGCTATCAAAGGTGGCGAGATTAAAGTGACAGGTATTGGCAAAAACAGTATCCAAGGTGATATCCAATTCGCTGATGCACTTGAGAAAATGGGTGCTGAAATTGAATGGGGTGATGACTACGTTATCTCTCGTTGTGGTGAGCTAAAAGGCATTGATATGGACTACAACCATATTCCAGATGCGGCGATGACAATTGCGACAACGGCTCTGTTTGCTAAGGGAACAACCGCAATCCGCAATGTTTACAACTGGCGTGTGAAAGAGACGGATCGCTTAGCGGCAATGGCAACAGAACTACGTAAAGTGGGCGCTGAGGTGGAAGAGGGTGAAGACTACATCATTGTTAACCCTGTGGCTGAACTGACGCACGCGGCGATTGATACTTACGATGATCACCGCATGGCGATGTGTTTCTCGTTGGTTGCTTTGAGTGACACCCCGGTGACGATCAATGAGCCAGGTTGTACATCAAAGACATTCCCTGACTACTTCGATAAGCTGAAAATGCTGAGTCTATAAAAATACTAAGTCTATAAAAATGATAAGTATATAAAGGTCCAGGAACAAAAAAGCTTGCCTAGATGGCAAGCTTTTTAATTATTGCTGAATTGTAAATTCTTTCGAAAGGTGATGCGCCAAGTACTTAAACATGTTAAATACCGCGGTTGTATTTTCTGTCGGCATTCCATTGTTGTCTAAGAAGTATTCACCTTTGAAAATGAGTACATCGTCTTTTTCTACTACGCTGTTTGCGCGCATGCCTTCAATGTAGTCATCATGTGATTGGATAATTTGGTTTGCGATAAGCAGTAAATCAAATTCTGCTATTACTTTCTTTGTCATGAGTTTATCTCTGATAACTGAATATAACGTTGAGTTTATGGTGTCGAACTAGAAATTCAATGATTTCACAACCGATTAAGAGAGTCTTTTAAAACATCCACAATTTATTTTGTGATTTATGACAAAAATAATTGAATGGGGCTCGCGTTAGATTCGCCGACAAGCTTAGTATGAGCGCGTTTAGACGTAATGCCTGATGAATAGGCTCTTGCAAGTATTCTTAGTGAGTACTTTATAGCTTCTTTATATTGTGACTCTTTTCTCTATGAGTCGTCGAATTGTCGAGCGATCAGATCCAATTTTGAAAAAAGCGGTTGATCTTCTAGTAATCTCGCACAATAGTAAAAAAAGAAGCAATGAATTTAGAATATCATGCGTAAAAGCCCACAAGTAAAATTGTTGGTGTTGAAGCATCGTGATTAAGGACGTTAGAGTCAATATGGGTAAATCGCTCGTTATAGTGGAGTCGCCAGCCAAGGCTAAAACTATCAATAAATATCTTGGCAAAGACTTTGTCGTTAAGTCGAGTGTAGGTCACGTTCGTGATTTACCAACGGCGGGTCAAAGTACAGGTCAAAAGGCTGCTGCAGTTTCAACCAAGGGTATGAGCCCAGAAGATAAAGCTCGTATCAAGAAAGAAAAAGATCGCAAAGCGCTTATTAAAAAGATGGGTATCAACCCTTATCAAGAGTGGGAAGCGAATTACCAAATCTTACCGGGCAAAGAAAAAGTCGTTGCTGAATTGCAAAAACTGGCTGAGAACGCAGACCATGTTTATCTCGCAACCGATTTGGACCGCGAAGGAGAAGCTATCGCATGGCACCTTCGTGAGATCATCGGTGGTGATGAAACGCGATACAAACGAGTGGTTTTTAACGAAATCACTAAAAATGCTATTCAGCAAGCTTTCGAAACTCCAGGCGAGCTAAATATCGACGGCGTAAACGCACAACAAGCACGACGTTTTATGGACCGTGTTGTTGGCTTTATGGTGTCACCACTGCTTTGGAAAAAAGTAGCACGAGGCCTATCCGCTGGCCGTGTTCAATCTGTAGCTGTAAAACTACTGGTTGAACGTGAGCGCGAGATCAACGCTTTTATCCCTGAAGAGTTCTGGGATGTGCATGCTGATACCAAAACGGCAGAGAAAACAGATTTCAGACTGCAAGTCGCTCAAAAAGACGGTGTTGCGTTTAAACCTGATAATGAAGCGCAAACACAAGCTGCAGTAAGCGTTTTAGAAAAAGCGCAATACGAAGTCTGTAAACGTGAAGACCGCCCAACTAAGAGTAAGCCGTCTGCACCTTACATCACGTCGACTCTGCAACAAGCGGCGAGCACACGTCTTGGTTACGGCGTAAAGAAAACCATGATGTTGGCTCAACGTTTGTATGAAGCGGGTTACATCACTTATATGCGTACTGACTCGACCAACTTGAGTTCAGAAGCTGTAGAAGCCGCACGTGAATACATTGGTTCTGAGTTTGGTGCACAATATCTTCCACCGAAAGCGCTTGTATACGGCAGCAAAGAGGGCGCACAAGAGGCTCACGAAGCGATTCGTCCTTCGAGTGTCGATGTTAAGTCTGAAGACCTAAACGGCGTAGACGCAGACGCACACAAGCTTTACTCGCTGATTTGGAATCAATTTGTTGCATGTCAAATGACACCTGCGCAGTACGATTCAACGACGGTAAGCGTTAAAGCTGATGAGTACACATTAAAAGCGAAAGGTCGTATTCTTAAATTTGATGGTTGGACTCGCGTTCAACGTCCAATGGGTAAAAATGAAGATACGATTCTTCCTGCTGTACAGGTTGGTGAAAAGCTAGACCTAATCGCATTAGACCCTAAACAGCACTTCACTAAGCCGCCAGCCCGTTTTACTGAAGCGGCGCTAGTTAAAGAGCTTGAGAAGCGTGGTATTGGCCGTCCTTCAACGTACGCATCAATCATCTCTACGATTCAAGATCGTGGTTATGTAAAAGTTGAACAGCGTCGTTTCTATGCAGAGAAGATGGGTGAAATTGTTACTGACCGTCTAGATGGCAGTTTCAATGATCTAATGAACTATGACTTTACAGCTCGTATGGAGCAGAAGTTAGACCAAATTGCAGAAGGCGAAGCAAGCTGGAAAGGCGTGCTAGATAACTTCTTCGAAGACTTTACAGGCGATTTGGAAAAAGCCGATTTAGATGAAGACGCTGGTGGCATGAAGCCAAATCATATCGTTGAAACCGATATTGAGTGTCCAACTTGTAGCCGTAAAATGGGTATTCGTACAGCTTCGACTGGCGTATTCCTAGGTTGTTCTGGTTATGCACTTCCACCAAAAGAGCGCTGTAAGACAACCATTAACCTTGGTGATGAAGACGGTATTATCAACGTTCTTGAAGAAGACGTTGAAACCGCAGCACTTCGAGCGAAAAAGCGTTGTCCGATTTGTGAAACGGCAATGGATGCTTATCTGATCGATGATAAGCGGAAGATGCATGTGTGTGGTAACAACCCTAACTGTGAAGGTTATGTGGTTGAACACGGCGAATTCAAAGTGAAAGGCTATGATGGTCCGCTTGTTGAGTGTGACAAATGTAGTTCTGACATGGTTTTGAAGAATGGTCGTTTCGGTAAATACATGGACTGTACGAGTGAAGATTGTAAGAACACTCGTAAGATTCTGAAGAATGGCGAAGTAGCGCCACCTAAAGAAGACCCAGTGCATTTCCCTGAACTCCCATGTGAAAATTCAGATGCATACTTCGTACTTCGTGATGGGGCTTCTGGTCTGTTTATGGCCGCGAGTAATTTCCCTAAATCACGTGAAACACGTGCACCATTAGTGGAAGAGCTGGTTCGTTTTAAAGACCGTATTTCACCTAAATTCCAGTACCTGGCATCAGCACCGGTTGCTGATCCTGATGGCAAGCCGACTGTAGTTCGTTTTAGTCGTAAGACAAAAGAAAACTACGTTCGTACCGAAGTGGACGGTAAACCTTCAGGTTGGACCGCTTTGTACATCGACGGTAAGTGGGAAGTTACGGATAAACGTAAAAAGCCTAAAGAGAAGTAACTGAATGTGTGACCCGATCTGATATGGGTTGACATTTTATTGATGAAAAAAGCAGCCATTAGGCTGCTTTTTTTTGATCTGAATATGACTAATTATGCTGTCTCTCGATCGTCGGCCTTACCTGTGTCTATTTGTTAAATTCAGGTCATGAAATAAATGAAATGGATAATAATCTTTAATTATGCAACCTTAACGTGATTGTAACTTAATTAAAATATTGTAAGTCACAGATCAGGTTTTAGTTGTATACCTGATGTGTTCCGAGTGTTAACTTAATGTTTCATAAAAACAGTGTAATGTGAGCTGCTTTAAGTCTTAGGAAAGCAATCGGCTTACATAACACAGAATGGCGTATTAAAAATTGAAATCGACCGGAAAGTCGATAACGTATATAAAACCAAGTGCAAACAATAGTGCACACTTAACAACGTTTGGCTTAGGATATTTTCACTGCATGTGAATGGATATTCGTTAAGTACCGAAATAAGTGTTGGTGCTCATCCCCCAGAGGAAGATACCTCTTAGAGCACTAACATCGACAAGCTATAAATATATGGAGAATAAAATGGCTGGTGTATTAGGAATGATTCTTGCTGGTGGTGAAGGCTCTCGCTTAAGACCTTTAACTGAATCTCGCAGCAAACCCTCGGTTCCTTTCGGTGGTAGTTACCGCTTAATTGATTTTGCTCTGAATAACTTCGTTAATGCTGATCTAATGAAGATCTACGTATTAACACAGTTTAAGTCACAATCACTGTTCCATCACATGAAAAAAGGTTGGAATATCAGTGGTATAACAGACCGTTTTATCGACCCAATCCCTGCGCAAATGCGTACAGGTAAGCGTTGGTATGAAGGTACTGCAGATGCTATTTATCAAAACCTTCGCTTCATGCAGTTGGAAGAACCTGATCAAGTTTGTATTTTTGGATCAGATCATATTTACAAAATGGACATTAAGCAGATGCTTGATTTCCACAAAGAGAAGAAAGCGGCTTTAACCGTTTCTGCATTGCGTATGCCGCTTGCTGAAGCATCTGAATTCGGCGTTATCGAAGTGGATGCTGAAGGACGTATGATTGGTTTTGAAGAGAAACCGGCTAACCCGAAACCAATTCCAGGTGACCCGGAGTCTGCGCTTGTGTCTATGGGTAACTACGTATTTGAAGCTAACGAGTTGTTCGCAGAACTTGTTGAAGATGCAGATAAAGAAGACTCGACACATGATTTCGGAAAAGACATCATTCCAAACATGGTTCCGCGTGGTGATGTGTTTGTTTATGACTTCAGTACTAACCGTATTACTGGTGAGAAAGAAGAAGTTTATTGGCGCGATGTAGGTACGATTGACGCGTACTGGCAAGCTCATATGGATCTTCTTGAGAAAGATGCGCCATTCTCGCTATACAACCGCAAGTGGCCACTACATACATACTATCCGCCACTACCGCCGGCTACGTTTACTGATTCGGCAAACGGCCGTGTTCAGATCATCGATAGCTTAGTGTGTAACGGCAGCTATGTACGTGGCTCTCGCATTGAGAAGTGTGTATTGGGTTTCCGCAGTAATATCGCATCAGCGTGTGATATTAGTGAGAGTATCTTACTCGGTGATGTGAAAGTGGGTGAAGGTTGCGTACTTCGTCGTGTCATCGTCGATAAAGATGCAGATATCGCACCTGGAACACAGATTGGCGTAAATCTGAAAGAAGATAAAAAGCATTACCATGTCTCTGACGATGGTGTAGTAGTTATTTCCAAAGGAGCTCGAGTTGGTTACTAAGACTCTCTCGGTACTTTTTGTAGCGTCTGAAGTTGAAGGCTTGATTAAAAGTGGTGGCTTGGCTGATGTAGCCAAGGCACTGCCAAAAGCGTTACAAACACTCGAACAAGATGTTCGAGTGACCATCCCTGCTTATAGAAACATTCCAAACATTGATTCAGCTGAAGTGATTTTGTCGACCGAGCTCGATCATTGGCCTCATACTGCTTATCAAGTCAAAAAGTTGAGTGTCGAAGGTGTTCAAATCTTCGCTCTTGAATGTGACAAGTATTTTGACCGTCCTGAAATGTACGCAGAGAACAATCAAGCGTATGCTGATAACGGAGAGCGCTTCTCGTTCTTCAGTACGGCTTGTTTGGATATGCTTCCTAAGCTCGCGTTCCAACCTGATATCATTCATGCAAATGACTGGCACACAGGCTTTGTGCCTTTCTTGCTTAAATCACGTTATCAACAACATGATTTCTTTGAAAATACGCGCAGTGTTATCTCGATTCACAATGCAGTTTTCAAAGGGGTGTTCGCATACGATGAACTGCAATGTCTGCCAGAGATGCACAGTTACAATGTGCCAGAAGCATCTGTAAGTGACACGCATGTCACCATGCTAAAAGCAGGGGTGATGTGTGCCGATAAGGTCAATGCAGTAAGCCCAACGTATGCGGAAGAGCTGAAAACGGAGTTAGGTAGCCATGGCATGGCAGCAGAGTTCCAACATCGTTCGGCCGACTTATTTGGTATTCTCAACGGTTGTGATTATGGAGCTTGGAACCCGGAAACAGACGCTTCCCTTCCTCGTAAATTCAAAGCAACGAAACACAGCATGACTCGTGGAAAATCTGCTTGTAAGCAAAAACTGCAACAAGATGTTGGTTTACCCGTTACCGATTGTGCGGTTTATGGCATGGTTTGTCGTCTGACCAACCAAAAAGGCGTTCATTACTTACTGCCTGTCATCGAGCAGTTCTTGAAAAACGAATTGCAGATCGTGATTGTCGGTACTGGTGATCCGGTTTTGGCGAGTCAATTGAAAGAGTTATCAGCACTTCATTCAGACAAGTTCTCATTCGTAGAAGCCTACAATAATGAACTAGCGCATTTGGTTGAAGCGGGCTCTGATTTTTTCTTGATGCCTTCTGAATTTGAGCCTTGTGGCTTGAACCAAATCTACAGCATGGCTTACGGCACTTTGCCTATTGTGCGCTCTGTTGGTGGTTTAAAGGACAGTGTGAATGATTACGATCAGGATCCCGAGATAGCAACAGGCTTTGCTTTTGAAGAGCCAACACCGCAAGCATTGCTAGCGGTACTGCATCGTTCATTGCTACTTTATGCTCAAAATCCATCTGAAATTAAGCGCGTTCAACTTTACGCGATGCAACAAGATTTTAGTTGGGAAGATGCGGCAGAAGAATATCTTGCGATGTACCATTCTGCATTTTAACTTGTTGACTTAGCTTTAAAATACAGTTGTTGAATAACAACTGTTCATAATAAAAAAAGGCGCTCTGCTGATAGAGTGCCTTTTTTTTCTGGTCAGATCACATCACGTTTCCAAAGACAAAGCTTGCAAACTCATTTTAGTCAGGTAGAAAAGGTGGTCAGGTATTCACATGACTAGTGTTGGGTTTGACACTATTATCACTTAAAATTCTTAATTGCGTGATATCCTTAGTCATCGCCTTGTGATGAGGCTTAGCTCCATAAATAAATTAAGCGATAGGTATGTCTGAGAGTTTATTATTTCATAAAACATTTACTCACCCTACGAGTGATGAGTGGGTTGTGTTTGTGCATGGCGCAGGGGGCAGTTCCTCCATTTGGTTTAAGCAGATCAAAGCGTATAAACAGCATTTCAACTTGCTTCTCATTGACTTGAGAGGGCACGGTAAATCAGACAACATACTTAAAGATCTGATTTCGAACCGTTATACGTTCAAATCAGTAACGCTCGATATTCTTAAAGTGTTAGATCATCTAAAAATCCGATCCGCACACTTTGTGGGTATGTCTTTGGGTACAATTATCGTTCGTAACGTGGCCGAACTGGCCGCAAGCAGAGTACGTTCGATGGTGCTTGGTGGTGCTGTCACTAAACTCAACACTCGATCTCAAGTCTTAATCAAATTAGGAAACCTGAGTAAGCACATCATTCCTTATATGTGGCTATACAGCCTTTTTGCTTATGTTGTGATGCCGCAAAAAAGTCAGAAAGAATCACGTCACCTGTTTATCCGCGAAGCGAAAAAGCTGTGCCAAAAAGAGTTCAAGCGCTGGTTTATCCTCACGGCTGATGTGAACCCATTGATGAAATACTTTAAAGACAGGGAGTTGCCGATTCCGACTTTGTATTTGATGGGCGAGCGCGATTACATGTTCATCAAACCCGTTAAAGAAATGGTCGAAGCGCACGAGTCGAGCGAGTTGGTAGAAATTGCCAACTGTGGGCATGTATGTAATGTAGAAAATCCTGAAGAATTCAATCAACAATCTATCGCTTTTATCCAAAAGCAAATTCAGTGATTCTCTGGGTTGGTTATCAGACTCGATGATCCAATAGAATTAAAATAAAAACGGGAAGCTAATTTAGCTTCCCGTTTTTATTTGGAGGAGGTATTTGACCGAATCGTGTCTGTAATAACTGAAACTTTGCTATTCAGGCGAAGCAGCGCCGCACTGCCAACAAGACCCGAATTGTGCTTCATTGATTTCATGACACTCAACACAACGCCACTCTTCATGGATGATCGAATCTTGCTGTTTTTGGTAGTCATTGACGATCGTGCGGGCTTTACTAGCGAGTTCTGGCTCATGTAACCATACGTAAGGGTCTGTATCTTCGGTAAATGGGATTTCACCTTTTAAACCAAACAAACCCTCACCACGGACTTCACACGCAATATTCTCACTTTCTAACAACCCACAGATGATATGAGCTTCTGTTGGATTCGATGCACTGAAGATTTTCATTGAAATAGAACCTTATTTGGCTGCATGCGTTACTAAGTTATTTAGCCATCTAGCCATCTAGCCATCTAGCTATCTACATACGTTACTCAGCGACAGGTGCTGAGCGAAATTTGTTCATCAACCATTTAGCAATAATTGGGAACACACCCAGTAAGGCAAATGACAACAGTACTGAGGGAGACACGATGCCCGAAAGTGAATCAATTTCTGCGAGTTGAGTTCCGGCATTCAAGAAAACGGCGGTACCCGGCAACATACCGATTTGGCTAGTAATATAGTAACGACTCACGGACATAGGTGTTAGACCCATCAATAGATTGATAAGGAAAAATGGGAAAACAGGAATTAGACGTAGCGAGAATAAGTAAAATGCACCGTCTTTCTCAACGCCCTTATTGATGGTGGCTAACTTGTCGCCAAACTTGGTTTGGATCCAGTCACGTAACAAGTAACGGCTACTTAAGAAGGCGAGGGTTGCGCCAATAGCGCTCGCGAAAGACACCAGCAGTAAACTGTTCCAAAACCCAAACAGCGCAGCGCCTAACAGCGTAACAACGGCAGCGCCAGGAATTGAGAAAGCCGTAATCATGACATACGCGACAAAATAGATAGCGGCAGCGGCAATGAAATTGCTCTCGATGTAGTCATTCAAAACAGCTTGCTGGGCTTTTGCATTTTCAAGCGTTAAGTACTGGCCGAAATTGACGCCTAACAAGACGATGGTTATGACCAACACAATACCCAATATCATTTTTTTACTCATTGATACTTCCTCTAAATTTTCAATGCATACCATTAGTTTTTCAATGTATACCACTAGTATAGATAGACAGGCAAAGCATAGAATAACTTTCACCAGATATAAAAAAAGCCGCAAAAATGCGGCTTAGTTATCTATATAGTTTGCACTGACAATGTTAATTGACGTGATTGATAAGCTCTTCACGACGTTGCTGCGGTATAACAGACCAATGTGTACCATTGATCGCGCCTTCTAGCGCCCATAACAGTTCAATACTGACAGAAGACGCATGCGATTCTTTGATGGCGTTAAATGCGTTTACAGAGCCAGATTCATATAAACGTTCTACAGAATCGATCCCTGCCTTTTTCAACATCCGCTCGGTAGCGAGTCGAAGGTTAGGCAGATCTTTGAGTCTAGTTGGTTTAGCAGAAGATTGTTCAGCTTTCTCTTCTTTAGCAAAACCTAGAGACGTAGTCGCAAGCTGCAAGATTTTCTCTTGGTCTTGCCATAAGCCTTCAGGTAAAGCGAAATATTTAGTAACGACAGGAAAACCACGTTTTTTGTAGACGTACGGTTGAAATCCTTGTTGTTCGAATTGTTGTGTTGTGCATTTGTCAGCTCGTATATGCAACTGGTCATTCACAACCAGGGCAAACATAGTGTCATCAGCAAAAAGCCCGAATCCACCAAACATTGAGCGTGACTTAATTTTTCCTAGGGGCTCAAATAATTTCATTGAGTCCTTTAGTATCGGTTTATCCATGTTATTTATCTCGGTGTATTTGAACTACGCCACCAAATAAGCAGGTCCGAGAGATTAGCAAAATGTTGCAATTAAATTGTCAATAGGCTGTAAATTACTAAAGTATTAGCAGTTACTGCATTTTGCCATCGGTAACCCCGCTACCATACCAACGAGTGGTTTAGGCCGGAAGCTTTGCGTCCCACTTTTTCAAGTGGTTTGCCCTGTGCGTGACTGGGTTATTAGAATAAAGTTTTTGTTGAATTAGGCTCACACTTCTTATTTCAAAATGTGACATTGCTTCAATTAATGATCTTTGAATTATGCACTCAAGTGCACTTTGTTTGTTGATAAAAAAAACGCACCTAAAGGTGCGCTTGATTAAACTAAACTCATTACATCAATTAATTTAACGTTTTAACTGTACTTCGCTCAACAATTTCAGGGTGCATTTCGAAGACGCGTTTCTCGTGGTCTTTGTCTTTTATACGCTCTAGTAGTATTTCGAATGCATTTTTACCAACACGGCGCTTAGGTTGGTGAACCGTCGTTAACGGTGGAGAGAAGTATTCAGCCAATTCTATGTTGTCGTAACCGATCACTGAGATATCTTCAGGAATACGAATACCTTTTTCTTGTAATCGGCTCATCAGTCCTAATGCCATCGTGTCGTTAAAACAGAATACTGCGGTAGGGCGATCTTTCATCTCAATGATTTGGTCAGCAGCAATCACAGCTGTGTCACATTCAAAGTTGCCTTCGATGATCATATTTTCATCGGCAGTAATCTTCGCTTCATTGAGTGCGCGCTTGTAACCTGAGATGCGTTCAACACACGCTGCTTTGTCTAAGTGGCCACTTAAACATGCAATCTTGGAGTGACCGCGCTCAATGAGGTATTTGGTTGCTAGGTAGCCACCTTCTTCAGAGTTATCGATGATCTTATCAGCCTGAGAGCTTTCAGGGCCCCAGTCCATGATAACTTTAGGGATGTCTGCGTGACGGTCTAACATCTCTCTTAGTTCTTCAGTCAGGTCAGAACACATAACTAAGATGCCATCTACACGTTTCTCTGCAAGCATTCGAATGTAGTCACGTTGCTTTTCGTAGATACCGCCCGTATTACATAGGATCAAAGTGTAACCTTGACGGTAGCAGTAGCTCTCAACACCATCGATAACTTCAGAGAAGAATAGGTTAGTTGATTGAGTCACTAGCATACCGATGGTGCGGGTTGTATTGCACTTCAAACTACGAGCAACGGCACTTGGCGCATAGTTCAGTTCGTCTACGGCTTTGTTTACTTTTTCTTGAGTCGCTTCAGCAACAAAGCGAGTTTTGTTGATTACGTGAGAAACGGTTGTTGTTGATACGCCGGCTAAGCGTGCGACATCTTTTATAGTGGCCATGTTTTTATCCTATTAGAAGCTACTTTCCCAAAGTACGGAATGAAGTAGCCGTTAAGCTACCTAACTAAGAGCTTAAATTTGTAGGGCTCTTTGGGTACTAAAGTGCTAAAAAACAAAAAACCGCTATTGAGCGGCTTGTCTTAACACCGAAATGCTCTGAACTTCAATAAGTGTAGCATTTCGTGAATGTTTCATATTTTATCGTTTGCGGTCACAATTTTAGACTGACTAGAAATTACTCGCAATAAAATTCACCCAGAAATCCGGGTGAATGGTCACAATTCTATTGAATTTATTTATCGAGTCGCCAAAAAAAGCTTATTCGCCAGCTAGGTATTGAGTGTCCAATTTGCAGAATGCCAATAGCAGGGATGAGATTGAAGCGTAGAAACCGAATGTGTCAATGTCATGACATTTAACGTTGAACTTTGGTACCCAAGTAAGCAGTTGCTGTTCGATAAATTGTTGTTGAACAGCGAAGGATTTCTCTAGTTCTTCTTCAAGTTCAGTTTCGTTCGAACGAATGATTAGATTACCTAGGAAATCGAGTTCGATAGCAATGTGGTCAGCTGGCTCTTTTAGGTCTTGGTTAACCACTAAGTTGTGTTTAGCCATGATCTCTTCCATATCTTTTGCTGGCTTATCGTTCAATAGGCCAGTCTGGCCGATATACATAGAAGCGTAAGGAAGTGCGCCATGTTTATCAGTCTTTAAGAATAAGTCACAGAAGTCAGCAGACAATTCTAATTGAGCATCTTCACGTGTTTGTAGACGGTTGAGCGCATCCACTAAGCTATCAATCGCCGGCTTTAGTGTTTCATTTTCACCTAAACCAGTTAGGAAAGAACGAATTTCAACAGAGTGGTAGTGATCGAGTTCTTCTTGAGTGAGCTCTTTAGCGAACAAGCTTGATAGCCACCAGTATATTTCTGCTCGTTGTTCGTTGAATGCTTTCGTATCTTTCATTTCTTAGATCCTGATTTAGTCTTGTGGTGTGTGTATACCTAGCATCGTCGAGTGATTTGGGTATAGGCACACCAAGGCTGAATAACAAGGTTATTTGCGAAACGCAAAGTTACTCGTTAGTGGTAATGCCTATATTGAATTGCGATGGGCGACAAATAGCAAGGTTTAAGATTGTCTTGTATCAAAAAAAAATCATGTTTCTGGCTTTTATCTTCTGTAGTACTAGAATTGTTACGAGTTATGAATAGAATGGTCACTGAAACTATTAAATAAGAAAAGTGGTGTAGATGAGCTATCACGTATTAGTCGTAGAAGATGATGTGGTAACCCGCAGTAAACTGGTTGGATATTTCCAGAATGAAGGTTACACAGTGAGCGAAGCTGAAAGCGGGGCTCAAATGAGAAAAATGTTAGAAGAAAATAACGTTGACCTCATTATGTTAGACATCAACTTGCCAGGCGAAGATGGATTGATGCTAACTCGCGAATTACGCAGTCAATCAGACATTGGAATAATTTTAGTTACTGGACGCACGGATAGCATTGACAAGATCGTTGGCCTTGAAATGGGCGCAGACGATTACGTTACTAAACCCTTCGAACTTCGCGAGTTGTTGGTTCGAGTTAAAAACCTCTTGTGGCGTATTTCGGCTGCTCGTAAAACGGCAGCGGTTGCGGTAGAACAAACAGAAGACGAATCTGTGGTTCGTTTTGGTGAATGGACGTTTGATATACCTCGCCGTGCGCTAAGCAAGAACAGCGAGCCAGTGAAATTGACCAAAGCTGAATATGAACTATTGGTTGCACTCTCTTCTTACCCTAACCATGTATTAAGCCGTGAACGTATTTTGAATATGATCAGCCATCGAGTAGACGCGCCGAATGACCGCACTATCGACGTGTTAATCCGTCGTATGCGTGCAAAAATGGAGTTTGACCCTAAGAACCCACAAATTTTTGTGACGGTTCACGGTGAAGGTTACATGTTTGCTGGTGACTAATCTCCCGTGGAAAGCTGATTTCAGCAACGATACTTGAACGTAAAAAAACCGAGACATCAATGATGCCTCGGTTTTTTTGTTACTGAACTTTTTAATTGTTTATCATCGGAGTACTGCTCTCGACAGGGTCATTACTTGTGTCTAGCCAATCTCGCAAGCTTTGCCAAACTAATCCCATCGTCTCATGCCAATAGCGCTCAGTCTGCTCGAGATAGATAGCCTTAGGCATATACTTATTCCATGGTTCAACAATCCCTTCTTGTGCAAGGTAGTTGGTTGGAGCTGGTAATGGTTTCATGCCAGCGGCATTGAATTCATTAAGGGCGCGAGTCATATGGCTAGCTGATGTCACGAGCACCATTTTCTTATTCTTAACGAATGCAGCGGCTTGGCGAGCTTCTTCCCACGTATCTTTCGCAGTCTCAAGCAGAATGATATCGGGTTTTGCCACGCCGAGTGCTAGCGCTACTTTAGCCATCATTTTTGCGTTGCTCACCTCAGTGCCTGCGCCATAACCAGACAAAATGAGTTTAGCTCCAGGGTAAAGACGTAAGATACGAATCCCTTCACTTAAGCGCATCAGACCGGTGCGGCTAAGCTCTGAGGTTGGTGGGATTTGGTCATCAACAACGTGACCACTTCCAAGAACCATAATGTAATCGACGGTATCATCGATAGGTAAAAAAGCGGTGTGTTGCCTTTCCATTGGCATTAAAAGTTGACTAGAAACAGGCTGGAAAGCGATTAGGAAAATACCACAGAGGGCTGAAAGGGTAATTAGGCAACCTGTCTTCCTTTTTGCAGTAAACATCACTAGGGCTAAACCCAGAAAAGCGAGAATTAACATTGCTGGCAGTGGCATCAGTAACGAAGACACTACTTTTTTCAGCTCAAACATATCCGAATAGTCCGAAAAAACATCACTTAGTAGTAAAAAGAGACATCGCCTCTTTATTCCTGAAATTCCTGTGACAGAATAGCAGGCACGATAGGACATAATAACTCAAGTAGCCGTGACTGAAGACCGTAATTTCGACGATATTGCCCACAAATTTGCAAAAAACATTTACGGCTCTGACAAAGGAGAGATCCGTCAGTGCATCGTATGGGAAGATTTAGAACAAGCTTTGAGCAAGTTTGATCAATCCGCTTCGCCGCTGCATGTGCTTGATGCAGGCGGTGGACTTGCACAGATGTCACAAAAAATTGCGACACTAGGCCACAACGTTTCTCTGTGCGACCTCTCTTCTGAAATGTTGAAGCTCGCAGAAGAAAGTATCAGCGAAGCGGGTTTGCTCGATCAATATCGATTTATTCATTCTCCGGTACAAAAAGTGGCAGAGCATCTCGAAGAGAAAGTCGATTTTGTGATGTTTCATGCCGTAATGGAATGGTTAGCAGACCCAAAACAGGCACTTGATTTATTGTTGGAACAAGTAAAACCCGGTGGTATTGCCTCGATAATGTTTTACAACCACCATGGTTTAGTCCTGAAAAATGTGATTTGTGGCAACATTCCTCATGTATTGAATGGGATGCCACATCGAAAAAGGTTTAAGCTGCAACCACAAAAAGGCTTGAAGCCTGAAGAGGTTTATCAATGGATAGAAGACGCTGGTCTAGAAATCTGTGGTAAATCAGGCATTCGCTCTTTCAGTGACTACATAGGTAATATGGAGTACATGGGTGATTACCAATTTGAAGATGTATTGGAACTGGAAAAACAGTTATGTCGCCAAGAGCCATATCTGTCACTAGGCCGTTATATTCACGTTTGGGCTCAAAAACCTGCGCAATAACAGCGGTGAATGTGGTAAAAGAAGCCACAACATGCGCTATGCAATCGTAAGAAGCCCGCGTCATAAAGAAATAGGCGTCATATCTAATACATTCGATATGACGAAGAACAGTAACAGGAACCACAATGAGTGAAATGACTCAAACTGCCGAAGAGCAGCCAATTGATGAGTTGGTGGGCTGGGTCAAGCAGCATGATTTTTCATTAAACTTGCCACCAGAGCGCTTAGCATTTTTGATTGCTATCGCAGTACTAAGCAATGAAAGGTTCGATGAAGAGTTGGGCGAGGGTGAACTGCACGATGCATTTACCATCGTCACTCGACTGTTTGAAGATACTGGCGAAGCGTCTGCGTTTCGTGCCAACAACGCTATCAATGAGTTGGTTAAACAGAAGTTGATCAGCCGCTTTACCAGCGAAATCACAGATGGTGCAAGCATTTATCGCTTATCGCCATTGGCGATTGGTATCTCAGATTATTACTTACGTCACCGCCAGTTTTCTAAATTAAAACTGTCTATCCAGCTTTCTATGGTTGCCGATGAGATGGCAAAAGCCATTGAAGCCGCCCAGAAAGGTGGAACTCCGGGACATTGGAGAAGGAATGTGTACGGCGTGCTCAAGTATTCTGTTGGCGAAATTTTTGATCAGATCGATCTCAACCAGCGGGTTATGGATGAACAGCAACAAACCGTCAAGCAGCAAATTGCGGATCTGTTAAATAAAGATTGGCGAGAAGCAATCAACAACTGTGAGTCTTTGCTATCAGAAACCTCAGCCACGCTAAAAGAGTTGCAAGACACCTTGCAAGCGGCGGGTGATGAACTGCAAACCCAGATTCTTGATATTCAAGAAATTGTTTATGGTGACGATGAGCTCGAGTTCGTTGGCGAAACCCTATTTGGTTTGCAAATGAAGCTAGACCGAATCACCAGTTGGGGCCAACAAGCGATTGATTTGTGGATCGGCTACGATCGCCACGTGCATAAATTTATCCGTACCGCGATCGATATGGATAAAAACCGTGCCTTTAGCCAACGCTTGCGTCAGTCAGTCACTGACTACTTTGATGCGCCTTGGTTATTGACCTACGCAGACGCAGAAAAACTCACGGATCTTCGCGATGAAGCACTTGTGCTCCGTGATGACGAAGTGATGGGGCAAGCCCCAATCGACGTAGAATACGAAGAATTTGAGCAAGTGAACGATCTACTTTCAGAACGAATCGCAGATATGTTGAAAGCTCACAAACAGCAAGGTGCGCCAATTGATCTTGGCCTTGTGCTGCGTGATTACCTCGCAGCGCACCCTCGCACACACCATTTTGATTTAGCCAGAATTGTTGTCGACCAAGCCGTTCGCTTAGGTTACTCAGAGTCTGACTATCAGGCTATTCAGCCAGATTGGCAGGCAATCAACGATTTCGGTGCAAAGGTACAAGCAAATGTCATTAACAAGTACTGATGATTACATGCCAGAGAAACTGGTAAAAGCGATAGCGAACCCATTGTTTCCTGCGCTAGATAGCATGTTGCGTTCAGGCAAGCATGTTTCAACAGAAGACCTCGATAACCATGCGTTGCTTTCTGATTTTGAAGTTGAGCTTCAGCATTTTTATCAACGCTACAATACGGAACTGGTAAAAGCGCCTGAAGGTTTCTTCTATCTGCGCCCGCGTTCTACGTCTTTAATTGGTCGTAGTGTGTTGTCTGAGCTCGACATGCTGGTTGGCAAAGTATTGTGTTTCTTATACCTAAGCCCAGAGCGTTTGGCTCATGAAGGCATCTTCACCAATCAAGAGTTGTTTGATGAACTGATGTCGTTAGCGGATGAGAAAAAACTCATGAAGCTAGCAACCAACCGTGCGTCTGGTTCTGACTTAGACAAAGAAAAGCTGTTTGAAAAAGTACGTACTTCTTTACGCCGTTTACGTCGTATCGGCATGCTGATCGTGATTGGTGAAACAGGTAAATTCCGTATCAGCGAAGCGGTGTTCCGTTTTGGTGCGGATGTTCGTGTTGGCGATGATATGAAAGAAGCGCAATTACGACTTATTCGTGATGGTGAAGCTGTTGTTCATACTCAAGAGCCTAACCAAGGTAGCTTGTTGAATGAAGAGCAAACGGAAGCCGTATCAGAAATAGATTCAGACGTAGACGAAAACGGTCAACAAGACATTTTTAACGATCAAGCCGGCTTTGACCTTGAGTCAAACGATGGCGAACAAACAAAAGTAGAAGGTGAAGCATGATTGAAAGAGGTAAGTATCAATCATTAACCATGATCAACTGGAACGGTTTCTTTGCACGTACTTTTGATATCGATGGATTGGTTACAACGCTTTCTGGCGGTAACGGTGCGGGTAAGTCGACCACAATGGCGGCATTCATCACTGCACTTATTCCTGACCAAAGCCTTCTGCATTTCCGTAACACAACGGAAGCGGGTAGCTCACAGTCATCACGCGATAAAGGCCTTTACGGTAAGCTTCAGCCGGGTGCATGTTATGCCGCGCTAGATGTTGTGAACTCTCGTAATCAACGCCTATTGTTTGCAGTAAAACTGCAGCAAGTTGCGGGTCGTGATAAGAAGGTCGACATCAAACCGTTTGTAATCCAAGGCCTTCCAAGCCATGTGAAGCCAACGGATGTATTGATTCAGAACGTTTCAGACAGCCACGCTCGTGTGTGTCAACTGAACGACGTGAAAGCAGCGGTAGCACAATATGAAGGGGCGCACTTTAAAGCTTTCTCTTCTATTGTTGATTACCACTCACAGATGTTTGAGTACGGTGTTGTTCCTAAGAAACTGCGTAATAGCAGTGACCGTTCTAAGTTCTACCGTTTGATTGAAGCATCACTTTACGGCGGTATCTCAAGTGCGATTACACGTTCTCTGCGTGATTACCTTCTGCCGCAAAATGGCGGTGTGAAGAAAGCATTCCAAGATATGGAATCAGCACTGCGTGAAAACCGCATGACGCTAGAAGCGATCAAAACGACTCAGTCGGATCGTGACCTGTTCAAGCACTTGATCACTGAATCTACGAACTACGTGGCAGCTGACTACATGCGCCATGCGAATGATCGCCGTAATAAGCTTGATCAAACCATGAAGTTCCGTGGTGAACTGTTTGGTTCTCGCGAAACCTTGCTTGATCAAAACAACTTGTTGAACCGCGTTCAAGAAGAGCTCGAACTGCTGGTGGATCAAGAGTCAGCGCTAGAGCAAGATTACCAAGCGGCTTCGGATCATCTTCAATTGGTTCAAACAGCACTTCGTCAGCAAGAGAAAATTGCTCGTTACAGCGAAGATCTAGAAGAGCTTAATGAGCGCCTAGAAGAGCAGATGATGGTGGTTGAAGAAGCTCAAGAGCGAGTACTTCTTGCTGAAGAACAGGCAACCATAACTGAAGAAGAAGTGGATAGCCTGAAAACTCAGCTTGCTGACTACCAACAAGCGTTGGATGTTCAGCAGACTCGTGCGCTTCAATACCAGCAAGCGGTTCAAGCATTAGAGAAAACTAAACAGCTACTTGGTGATGAGTCTATTACGGCAGAAAGCGCATTAACTCTGGTTTCTGAACTAAAAGCACAAGAAGAATCAAGCACTCAAACGCTACTGTCTACTAAACATAAGCTAGACATGTCCTCAGCTGCGTCTGCACAGTTCGACAAAGCACTGTCTCTTGTTAAAAGCATCGTTGGTGACGTTGAGCGTAAAGAAGCGTCTAACAGTGCTAAGCAAGCGTTAGAAAAAGGCCGTAACGCAAAACACGTTGTTGAAAACGAACAGCAATGGCGTGCTCAGCACCGCGACATGGCTCGTGATGTGGCGCAGCAGCGTCAAGCAAAAGAGCTTGCGACTGAATACCAAAAGCAACACAACATCTCACTGACTGACGAAGCGGTTTTCGATGAAGAACGTGAACGCCATGCAATGCAGATCGATTCTCTTGAGTACGCTCAAGAAGAGCTGCGTGAAGCGAAGAGTGAGCAACGTCGTGTGCAACAAAACCACGACCAAGAGATTCAAAAACTTGAGTCTATTGCTCCAGCGTGGATCACGGCGAACGACGCACTTGAAGCCCTAAGAGATCAAACAGAAGCTGAGCTAGAAGATAGCCAAGCAGTAATGACTCAAATGCAGCAAGTGCTTGAAGACGAAAAATCTCAAGCGGTAGCGAAAGATCAATTGGCGACGCGCCGTTCTGAACTTGAACAAGAGATAGAGCGTTTAGCTTCTCCGGGTGGCTCTAACGATCCTCGCCTGAAAGGTCTGGCGGATACGCTTGGTGGCGTGCTGCTTTCTGAGATCTACGATGACATCACGATTGGCGATGCACCGTACTTCAGTGCGATGTACGGCCCGGCTCGTCACGCAATTGTGGTTTCGGACCTTGATGGCATTAAAGAGAAGCTGGTGGATCTTGATGATTGTCCAGAAGATCTTTACATCCTAGAAGGCGATGTAGACGCGTTTGATGACAGCTCGTTCAATGCCGATGAGCTTGAAGGTGCGGTGTGTGTTCAGCTGAACGATCGCCAAATGCGTTACTCGCGCTTCCCTGAGATTCCATTGTTTGGCCGTGCGGCTCGTGAGCAACGCCTAGAGAAATTGCGTGAAGAGCGTGACGTTGTGGTAGAAAACCATGCCAAAGCTGCGTTTGACTCTCAGAAACTGAATCGCCTATACCAAGCATTTAACAGCTTTGTTGCGAAGCATCTGCACGTTGCGTTTAACGCAGATCCAGAACAAGCACTGGCTGCTATTCGTGATAAGCGTAATCAAATTGTTCGTTCTCTGGCTGAGCTTGACTCTAAAGAGCAACAACAACGCAGTCAGCTTCTACAAAGTAAGCAAGCACTTGGTGCACTGGACAAATTGGCACCAATGGTTCGTATTCTTGAAGACGAAACATTAGCTGAGCGTCTCGCTGAATTAGAAGCACAACTAGAGCGTTTAAGCGAAGCTAAGTCTTACTTGAACACTCATGGCAAAGCGCTTACTTCATTGGAGCAAATCGTTTCTGCACTCGATGCTGACCCAGAGCAATTCGAAGCTTTGGAAGCCGAGTATCGTCAGGCGGACAGCGCGTTACAAACTCTAAAAGGTAAAGTGTTTGCTCTTTCTGACTTAATCGAACGTCGTCACTACTTTGCTTACGCAGATTCTGTTGACCTGCTTAACAAGAGCAGCGAACTGAGCGAACAACTGAAAGCGAAGTTGGTTCAAGCAGAACAAGCACGAGCTAAAGGCCGCGATGGCTTGAAGCAAGCTCGCGAACAGATGAACCAGTACAACCAAGTATTGGCAGCATTGAAGAGCTCGCACCAAGCGAAGCAAGAGACGGTTCAAGAGTTCAAGCAAGAGCTACAAGAGTTCGGTGTTAACGCTGATGAAGGTGCTGAAGAGCGCGCGGTTCGTCGTCGTGACGAGCTTCAAGAGCGTTTGCATACTTCTCGTAGCCGTAAGAGTGAATACGAACGCACGATTACCTCAACTGAACTTGAGATGAAAGCGCTGGCTAAGCGTCTTAAGAAAGTTCAGAAAGAGTACACAGAGCTTCGTACCTTCGTTGTTGCAGCAAAAGCCGGCTGGTGTTCAGTACTGCGTTTAGCTCGTGAGAATGACGTTGAACGTCGTCTGCACAAACGTGAACTGGCTTATTTAACGGCGGGCGAACTTCGCTCTATGTCGGATAAATCACTGGGTGCGCTACGTCTGGCTGTAGCCGACAATGACGACCTGCGTGATTCGCTGCGTCTCTCTGAAGACAACGCACATCCAGAGCGTAAGGTTCTGTTTTACATTGCGGTTTACCAACACCTTCGAGAGCGCATTCGCCAAGACATCATTCATACCGATGATCCGGTTGAAGCAATCGAAGAGATGGAAGTAGAGCTAGCTCGACTAACAGAAGAACTGACGCAGCGTGAAAACCGCTTAGCGATCAGCTCTGAGTCGGTAGCAAGTATCATAAAGAAAACGATTCAGCGCGAGCAGAACCGTATTCGTATGCTCAACCAAGGTCTGTCGAATATCTACTTTGGTCAGGTTAAGGGCGTGCGTCTGAACGTTAAGATCCGTGAAAGCCACGAGATCTTGCTATCAGGGCTAGCGACTCAACAAGATCAACACAAAGATTTGTTTGAATCAACGCGCTTTACCTTCTCTGAAGCGATGGCGAAGTTGTTCCAACGTGTCAATCCACATATCGATATGGGTCAACGTTCTCCGCAAGTTCTTGGTGAAGAGTTACTGGATTACCGTAACTACCTAGAGCTGAGTGTTGAAGTTAACCGTGGTTCAGACGGTTGGTTACAAGCGGAATCGGGTGCATTGTCTACGGGTGAGGCGATCGGTACGGGTCAGTCAATCCTATTGATGGTTATTCAGAGCTGGGAAGAGGAATCTCGTCGACTTCGTAGTAAAGACATCGTTCCATGTCGTTTGTTGTTCCTTGATGAAGCCGCTCGTCTGGATTCTAAGTCGATCTCTACGCTGTTTGAACTGTGTGACCGTTTAGGTATGCAACTTCTGATTGCTGCGCCAGAGAACATTAGCCCAGAGAAAGGTACAACCTACAAACTGGTACGTAAGGTCTTCAAAGACCACGAACACGTACACGTTGTTGGTCTGCGTGGTTTTGCTCAAAACAAACCGGTATCTCCTGTTCAAGAGCTTATCGAAACCCCTTAGAAGCGTAATCTATCTACCGTAAATTAATAGCCTCGAAGTATACACTTCGGGGCTTTTTTTGTTTGGCAGCTTCACGGGTCTCGTATTCTTTTGGTGAGGGTGAGGGTGAGGGTGAGGGTGAGGGTGGTATTCCTGAGCTATTTATAATGACTGACTGTGATTGGCATGACTCAGCCTGAACTTATTACCATATAAAAAACCGCCTTCTCAGAAGAGAAGGCGGTTTTAATTACGTTATCTTTTTTTAAGCCGAAGATTTTGATACTTAGGCTTTAACGTATAGGTTGTCGGTACGTTTAGCTTATCTAAGATTAGATCTTAAACATCTTTATCGTTTGATGCAGTTCGTCCGAAACATTATTAACATTTTGCGCTGTTTGAACATTTTGCTGGACGTCATCGACAGTCGCTCGCGCCAAATCATTTACATTCACTACATTTTCGTTGATTTCAACGGCTACTTGCGATTGTTCTTCCGCTGCCGCTGCAATCTGGTTGTTCATGTCTTGAATTGTCCCAATCTCATGCTGAATAGTATTCAGCATTTGACTCGCTTGATCTGACTTTTCACGAGTTACTTTAGCTGTTTCCGCATTTTCAACCATAAGCTCAACAGATTGTTTTGCTTGAGTTTGAAGTGATGAAATCATGGTTTGTATTTCGTTTGTGCTTTCTTGTGTCTTGTTAGCGAGGTTACGCACCTCGTCAGCCACGACGGCGAAGCCGCGACCTTGCTCACCCGCTCGAGCTGCTTCAATTGCTGCGTTTAATGCCAGCAAGTTTGTTTGCTCAGCAATACCTCGGATAACATCAAGTATGCTACCTACATTTTGAGTTTCTTTTTCAACACCAAGAATCGAATCTTGAACCTGCTCAATATTCGTTACAAGTAAGCTGATTTGCTGGTTCATGTCACCCACAGTCTCAAGACCTGACTGAGATGAAAGGCTTGCCTCATTGGATGATGATGATGCCTGCATCGCATTTTGAGCCACTTCCGCAACAGTCGCGGTCATCTGATTCATCGCGGTTGCAACTTGCTCTAGCTGCATCATTTGCTCTTCTGATGAGGTACTTAACTGATTTGACGAGGTCTCAAGAGATGAAGATTGTGATGAGAGAGAGTTTGAAGACTGCTCAATATTGCCAATAATGCCTTGGAGGTTACCTGCCATTTCAAGAGTTGAACGGTAGATCCCCGTTTCATCGCCATTTAATTTAGGGATGTTGGTCAGGTCTCCTGCCGAGATTCGACTAACAAGAGCCTCTATGTATTGTGGCTCCCCGCCAATAGGACGATACATTAATCGGGTGACTAATAAGAATGTTATTCCGGTTGCCATAACCGCGAAAATTAGACCAACTACAGTATTTATTTTCACCATCGCATTTGAAGGCGCTTCAATGTCGTCCCAACTTGCCCAAGCCCAAATATTCCAACCTAATGACTCAATTTGAGACGAAACGACATAAAAGTCGCCTTTATCTGGAACATTGTAAGAGTGCTCACTGGTCATCTTACTACCGTGTTCACGGTATGATGGTCGAAGATCGTAGATATTTTTACCAATAAAATCTTCATAGCTAGCGGCAACAAGGAAACCATCTTGGCGAGAGACAAATAAATTTGGAACATCAGATAACTCGTTTATGTAGTCTGTGATGTCACTCATTTTAAGACTAAGACCAATAACAGCTTTCGTTTCACCTCTGGCTTTGAAAGGGATAACAACTGACATAGTTAAATGCCCTGTTGTTGCTAGGTAAGGGTTGGTTACTGAGCGCTTTGCGCCTGAAAACCCAAGGTTGAACCACTCACGCTGTTTTTGTTTAGCATTAAAGTTGGGAATGATACCTTGATTTTTAACGTCGTAAGTTTTGCCATCAGGAAGACCGATGTAAATATTAAGAACACCAAGAGATTCTTTACTGTTCGTCATCATTTTCAACAGCATCGGGTTGATCATGATGTTACCGGATCTATCAGTATGGAGACTGGTTGAAATGCTTTCCAAAGCGCCGAAATACGCTTCCATTTTCCCTTCGACAGCTTTGGCTACAAGAAACGATTTCGTTGACAAGTTATGACGGTAGTCATCCGTGGTGGCAGACTTAAATTCGAAATATCCTATCGTAGATATAACTAAAATCGTTAAACAGATTAGGCCGCTAATTGTTAGCATAATCTTATTTTTGACGGTCATCAGAGCATTTCCTTAACAGTTGTTGCTTATTTTATTGACTAAATTATCCGTATGCTAACATAGGGTTACAATTTATTTGTTGGTCGTTTTGTAAGGGAAAGTCGTTACAAATAGGCTGTGTGAATACTTATGCGTGGGATTTACAATGAATAGGGTATCTAAACAAATTTGATGGGTTTTAATTGATTTTGATGGTGCGTATTTTTCTACTTCCTAGGCGGAATTAGCACAAATAAGTACCTTTTAATCTATTTTTGGTGTGAATGTGTTGCTGAAGTAAGCGTATAGAAAGGATTGGGATGCAAGGGGAGATAACCCCAAACACCCCAAATTTTGGCCTAAAATTTAAGTGACAAAATTTTGACTAGTTGTGACCGAACTGTTTTGCAGCGTAAGCAACACGCTCCGCAGGTTTTGGATATTCAGCAGGCGTGCCAAGGTTTTCAATATGATGCAGTCTAGGAAGTAGCCCCGCGCCGTTCGCGATTTGGATAGCTAAACCAGGTCGAGCATTAAGTTCTAGTACCATAGGGCCTTCTTCTTGGTCTAATACCATGTCAGTACCCATATAGCCTAAGCCCGTCATTTCCCAAGCGCTTGATGCTAGAGTTAACAGCTTTTCCCAGTGAGGAACTTGTAATAACGCGAGTTCTTTACCCGTATCTGGATGGTGTGTAACAGGCTGATCGAACTGAACCGCTCGAACCGCTTTACCTGTCGCAATGTCTATACCCACACCAACAGCACCTTGGTGCAAGTTAGCCTTACCATCTGAATCTGAAGTGGACAGACGCATCATCGCCATCACAGGGTAGCCTTTGAATACGATGATTCGTACGTCTGGCACACCTTCGTAGCTGAAGCCTTCAAAACACTCATCAAACTTGATGAGGTTTTCAACTACGGCCACATCGTTCTTGCCACCCAGCGAGAAAAGGCCCGCGAGCGCGTTACTGATATGGCGCTCTACATCTTCTTCATTGATAGTAGAACCCGATGGTTTGGTGTAAACCCCATCTTTATGAGAGATCACAACAAGGATGCCTTTACCACCACTGCCTTGAGCGGGCTTGATTACAAAACCCGGCCACTCTTTAACCATCTTGTGGATTGTTTTTACTTCAGCTTGGTGACTAATCACGCCAATAAGCTTTGGCACGGTGGCGCCAGCCTGTTCAGCAAGGATTTTAGTCTTAAGCTTGTCATCAACGAGTGGGTACTTGGAACGATCATTGTAGCGGCCAATATAACTATGGTTACGCTTGTTCATTCCCATTATGCCTTTGTCTTTCAACTTAAACGGTGAAGTAAATTGATCAAACATAACTTAGTCCTCCGCTAGCGGTTTAAAGCGACGAAGCTCGGTTAGACGGTAGCCTGTGTAGTTACCTAGTAACAAGATGGTCGCTAGAATAACAAGCTGTAAACCAATAAAGTTAAACGTTAAGTGCTGAATGAACGGGTTAGTCATACCTAAGTAAACAAGCACCGCGGTAAATAGAGAGCCGCCACCTTGAAGTACAACTTCTTTCGCGCCTTCTTCTTCCCAAAGGATAGACATACGTTCGATAGTCCAAGACAAGATAATCATTGGGAAGAACGTAATTGATAGGCCTTCTGTAAGTCCGATTTTAAATGCGACGACAGTAAATATCGAAATAATCATAATTACCGTAATAATTACAGCGGATATCCTGGCCACGAGCAATAGGTTGAGTTTGGATAAGTAACTTCGAATTACAAGACCAGTACCGACAATCAGTAGGAAGCCAACAATACCGGTAACCAACTGTGTTTGAACGAATGCCACGGCAATCAGAACGGGCATGAACGTACCAGAAGTCTTAAGACCTATGATGACACGTAGGAACACAACAATCAGAGCACCGATAGGAATCAGCATGATGGTTTTAAACATCGCTTGCTCTTCTAGCGGCAGACTATGAATGGAAAGGTTTAACAGTTGATCCGCTGATACTTTACTGTTGGTTGCTTCAGTTGGAGTAACTTCCTGAGCAATCATAGAGAAGTGAACTTTACTGTTCTGACCGCCAACCACGTCTAATAGAGATACATTTGATTCATCCCAAATTAGCAGGTTTGGTTGAACTTGCTGCTCGCTAGATTCAGGAGAGAATAGAACCCACTGGTTATTATCCCAAATTTGGTTCATGTGTTGGATTGATTGGCGACGACGTCCGTCTTCCAGTTCAATAACACCGACGACTTTGTTGTGGATTTTAGCGGCAGAAAGTAGCTTGTGTGTCGCTTCCACTTTGGTCATATTATTCAGAATCAGCGCTGAGTTTTGGCTGTCTGGATCGTTAAGCGTTTTGATTAACTCACGAGTAAAGGTGATGTTGTCTGCTGAGCGCTTGGTTGCTCTGTCAATTAAAGCAAGGGCCGCGGCTTCTTCAGGACCATCAAAGCTTGGTTGAGCCACATCACCTTCTGGAGGTGTTGAGGTAACGTTCGCTTGGCTATCGACTAAGAACTGTGTCTTGTAGTAGATAGTCTGCGGACCATCTGCGTGACGAATTGACCACTCAGCACGGCGACCTGAATCTGTATTCAAGTATGAAATGCCGTAGCCTGGTGATGAAGCTGACTCGCCGATAAGTGTAAAGTTAGACTGTGTGTGAGGTGCGGCTAGTGAAACTTTTGCTTCTTTGCCCACTGCATTGAATTCGATACGAGCTTCAATGTCCCAAACCTGATTAGTTTCGCCTGGAGTCCAGGGTACACCGTAGGTTGTATGTCTGAACATACTCAGAGTTATACCTGCCACGATGAGCAGGAATATAGAAATATAAAATGGAATTCTTGACGTCATAGCTTACCCTACTATTGTTATTTAACTTCCGTTTGTACGTACTTTTTACTTACATCTACTAGCGCTATGTCTTTGATAAATTCGCGCCCTAGTAATACAGGGTGACTCATTTGAGAGCGATCCGCCAATGTAAATTGCGCTTTTTCATGGATTTTTCCGACTTTTACCCATAATTCGATCACAGCTCGACGTTCTGTTTGATCATTCGTCGATTGACGGATTTTCACATAACGTACAACGGGCGCTTCGATCCATTTTTGGTCTTCTTTTGCTTGTGCTTTATCTGCCAAATGGAACTTAACCCAATCTTTACCGTTGCGTTCGAATTCTTTGATGTCGACGGCATTTAAAGAAGAGGTGGTTGCGCCAGTATCAACACGAGCATCGAAGCTTTGTTTGATAGAGTCGATCGATACTTTTTCAATACCGCCTAGAATAGTCGGCTGTGATGTAGGAGCGGTAGGTGCAGCTGCAACGGCAACAGGCTCGGCTTCTTTTAGCTCTTCAATGACCCTGTGTTCCATACTGGTCAGGTGAACATCTAATTGACTAGAAAGAGTGGTAATTTCGTCTTCCAAGCTTTCAATATAATCACTTTGATTACTTAGCTGCAGTTCAAGATTTTGAACCTTGTTTGCGATGTTTGTCTCTGAGCGGGAAATAGCGTCGAGAGTTTCTTGATGGTAGGTAGCACCGCTCGTGAGGGTGCAACCAGAGAGCAAACCAACCGCCACGATAGGCGATAATCGCTTAAACATATAAAAACCTTTGGAAATTAGAGAATAGTTCAGACTATTTAGAAGTTTATCCCACAAAAAAGATGCGTGAAGCATCCTATTGTAAGAGTCTGGTCATATTGAATCGCAATGTGAGCGCTACGAAAATTATTGTCACTTAAGGGCGCTCACTTATTAAACATGAGCGTAACTTTTGTACAATTAGTTCTCTTTTTTATCAAAATTCCCACATATAAATAACGGTGGCTGTATGACGACAGAGCTTATGGTTTTGTGTAACAGAGCTTAAGGTTTTGTCGCTACTAGAATCGCACGCCTTGGTGCTGGGTGACCTTCTACGGTTTTACTTGGATCATTAGGGTCTAAGTAATCCGGTAGAGAGTTGTGTGTCATCCACTCCGTTGTGCGTTGTTCGCCAATCGTTGTAACATTTTCATCAACGATACGCACGTCTTCAAAGCCTACCTGTTCAAGCCAGCGTTTCAGTGCGCGTGCAGATGGGAAGAAGTAAACGTTTCTCATTTGCGCGTAGCGATCTACAGGCACAAGAACAGCGTTTTCGTCACCTTCAATCACTAACGTTTCAAGTACCAGTTCGCCACCAGATACCAATTGGTCTTTTAGTTGAATCAAATGATCAAGTGGTGAACGGCGGTGGTAAAGCACGCCCATGCTGAATACAGTGTCGTAAGCTTCCAGTTTTGGCAGTTGCTCAATACCTAGAGGTAATAGGTGAGCACGTTGGTCGTCGCCCATCAATTTACGAATGGCTTCAAACTGAACCAAGAATAAGTGAGAAGGGTCGATACCCACCGTTAAGCGAGCACCTTCACCTAGCATGCGCCACATGTGGTAGCCGTTGCCACAACCTACATCGAGAACCGAACGGTTTTTCAATGGAGAGATATGTGGAAGCACACGATCCCATTTCCAGTCACTGCGCCATTCTGTATCGATGTGAATGTCGTGAACTGTGTAAGGGCCTTTTCTCCAAGGGTGGAAAGTCTTCAGTAAGCTTTCTAACTTTTTAAGTTCACCAGTGTGGAACGGTGTAGAGCTGCCAATCGTCACTGAGTTTTTCAGATCAACTTGATCAGGTACACCTTGCGGGATTTTATTCAGTGCACGTAACCAACGGTCGAAGTCGCCGTGTTCTGCATTTTGCCAATCCGTCAGCTGTTGAGGAAGAACATTAAGCCACGGCTGAAGGCGAGTGTCTTGGGCAATGAGTTGATAAAAATTGGCAAAATTAAACATAGTTTTTCACTGAGTTAATAGGGTCAATAAACCCTAAAATAGAAATTAAATTTGTCATTCCCTACAGTGAGGGACGAACATGATAGGGAGTCTCGGTTTATCGTACTTGATAGAGATCCCCAACTCGCTCGTTCCTCGCTCTTGAGGATGACATTTTAGTACTAGCTGACTGGGTATGTGCGCTATTTAATCGCGAACATTGAACCGAAGTTGAAGCATTGGAACCACACTTCGCTACTTGAGAAGCCAATCTTTTCAAAACGTTGCTTGTGAACTGTAATCGAGTCAGGACGCATCACGTTTTCAATTGCGCTACGTTTCTGGCTGACTTCTAGCTCGCTGTATCCGTTAGCACGTTTGAAATCATGGTGCAGGTCGATAAGCAGTTCATTTGAGCTTTCGTCTTCGAATACGTACTTTTCAGAAAGGATTAAGATTCCGCCCGGGCGTAAGCCTGCATGAATTTTTTCAAGCAGAGAGTATCGGTCGTCAGGAGACAGAAATTGCAGTGTAAAGTTAAGCACCACAACAGAGGCGTCTTTGATTTCCACTTCACGGATGTCGGCTTCAATCACTTCTACCGGTGTGTCACTGCGGTAGGCGTTTACATGCAGCTTACAGCGTTCAACCATGGCTTCTGAATTATCGATAGCGAAAATCGTGCAGCCTTCTTGCTGAATGTGACGACGCATAGAAAGTGTCGCAGCACCAAGCGAGCAGCCAAGGTCGTAAATATTTGAATGTGGCTTTACAAAGCGTTCAGCCAGCATGCCGATTGCAGAGATGATATTGCTATAGCCAGGCACCGAGCGTTGAATCATATCCGGAAATACTTCAGCAACCCTTGCATCAAAGGTGAAGTCTCCAATTTTATCAATAGGAGCGGAAAAGATATTGTCTGTGTTGCTCATGGCATTTTCTCTCGACAGTCAGCGTAATTGGCACAAAATTCATACCAAATAAAAGGGGACGTATTTTACGTAAAAAAAGCGCGGCTGTCACGAAAACTGAGATTGATGAAAGTGAACGCTTGTTAGTAGTTGTTTACTATCAAAACATCGAGATTTGATGGTCACCTTTTTGAGCCGGAAACTCCGCCAAATTAGGCAAGGTTATCTTTGTGTGTTCAGCAACTTGCGTCTGTAATTGCTTATAGATAGCAATCGCCAACTCAGGGGCGTGATTATTGTCTGGGGTGTGGATCATTAAATAAGGTTGTTTTCCTTCGTTTAACCAAGTCGGTAATTTCGCGAACCAAGGTTTAAAGAAAGCCAGATTGGGTTCCTGATCTGGATGTCCAATAAAGCGAACCATCGGATTGTTTGCCGTCGCAATGGCATGAACCGGAACACGTGGTTTCTTTTGATGCGCGTCGATCACCGCTTCTGTGGTTGGTGGTGCGGAGAAAACAGGACGGCTATCCATAATGATGCGGTTGATCCCTTCTTCTACTAACCAATGATTGAAACGTTTTTCGGCATCGCCTTTATCAAAGAAACCAAGGTGACGAACTTCGACGCCGAGCTGCATGTCTTTTGGAAACAAGGTACAAAATTTTTGCAGGGCAGGCAGCATGCTGGGTTCGAAGCTATGGGGCAATTGAATCGTCCACTGACCAATGCGCCTATGTAGGGGCGACATGGTGAGCAGAAATTCTTTGAGTTCGGCTTGGCAATGTTTTAAGTGCTGCTGGTGGGTGATGAACTTAGGCAGCTTAAAAGTAAACTTGAAATCATCGTGACTCGCGGCTTTCCAGTTATTGACCGTTGAGACACTGGGTGTCGCATAGAAAGTCGTGTTGCCTTCAACGGTATGAAAAACTTGGGTGTATTTTTCTAAGCGCTCAGCGGGTTTTGTTCCTTTACCATAGAACTGACTTTGCCACTCGGAATGAGACCACATTGTTAACCCAAGTCTTAGAGGTAAAGTTTCTGTTGTTATTACACGAGCATCCATCTATTACACCGTTATTTATCACGCCATCAGTCATTACAAAAAGTTTTTGGGTTGAAATTAGGGCGTGTTGATCTTTCGAGCTGGTTTTTGCAGCGAGTTGCTGGGTATTTATACAAGGCAGAGGCTTTGATGTGTAGCTAGCCTACATGAGAAGCCGATAACGTAGTAGAAATGACCAGCAAACGCTGCCCGAAGGGTTCGGCTAAAAGCGTTTTACTCTTTGTTGAGGGAGATTTGCTTAGAATGACTAGGCTACTTCTCCCTCGCCGCGATTAAAACGCTTTTATCTCGAACAAAATTTAACCGCGAAAGGTCAACACGCCCTAATCTCATTCAGCAGCAAATACATTAAAGTCGATTGCCCAGTTTAGCCTGTGCCAAATGGTAGCCTCTGTCTATCATCTCTTGTGAGCGATCAAACTCTAAGGTGCCACAGGCATTACGTGGGATTTCAAGCGTAATATCGGCAGGATAAGCGGCCAATTTTTGGCGAGCAATGGTCGATTGCATCGCATCAAACGCTTGGTTGGCAATGTCGTAGGCTGCAAAGTTAAAGCTCATTTTACTTTTTACACTGCTACCGAGATTATCGATAAAGTGAACAACCTTTTCGTGCAGGTTGCTCTCTTTTGTTGGTAGGGAAACAGGTATCACTTCCTGTTGAACAATTTCAGGTTCGCCGCCTAAGTTCACAGCAAGAGTAAAGTCTGTCTTATCACCAAAGGTAGGCGCAATCGGTACGGGATTGAGTACCCCGCCATCAATCAGCGCTTCGCCATTAATCACATGAGGAGTGAAGAACAATGGCAAAGAGATAGAAGCGCGAATGGCATCAAACAGAGAGCCTGATTGCAGCCAAACCTCTTTTTCATCGGCGACGTTAGCGGCAACTGCGGTATAAGGGATAGGCAGTTCTTCAATTGAAATCTCACCGATCAATCCACGCAGTGTATCGATGATCTTGTCCCCTTTGAAGATACCACTCGACTGCCATGAAAAATCCAACATCATCGCCATATCCGATTGGTCGATACTGGTGACCCACTCTTCAAATTCATCCAATTTACCCGCCGCGTAAACACCACCGATAAGTGCGCCAATTGAACAACCAGAGATGGATTTTATCTGATAGCCATGCTCAATTAACCAACGGATGATTCCAACGTGAACCAAGCCTCTTGCGCCACCACTGCCAAGTACCAACGAGATCGTTTTTTCCATCGTACTCATCCTTTAATTCATTAGCTCTTCAAAGCTTTGGGCAAAAATTATATCACTTCGTGTCAGTGTAAGCTGTGTAATGCTTTGAAAACTGCACCACCTGCGTGCCTAAATGTGTCGCGGATTGAGATCGGGCAGCTTAAGTTGATTGCTGAAACTCATAGACTTTAGACTACCGCACTAAACTAAAAGTGAGTCATTCCAGTAAGCCTAAGCGCGACTAGGAATCTGCTTTCCGTTAGCGCTTGATACAAAAAAGTCGCCCACTTGAAAGCGAGCGACCTCTTGTTGTTCATTGTGTTTTTGAGCTCATTCTGTAAGTGAGAACAAAGAATTACAACACGCGTAAGCACTCTTCTGGCGACAAGCTCAAGAGCGTATTGGCGAAGTTAATCTTCTCATCACGCCATCTCAATGCTGCCTCTCGACCTTCTTGTGCGTGTCTGTCGGCCTCAAAATAGCTTTTTCTTGGAAGCCCGTCTGCTGGCGTCATCACCATAGACTGTTCATTCAAGCGAAGCGTAAACAAGAACTGACCACGTTGTCCGGTTTGCGCTGCAGGGTGATGCAATGTGGTATCACAGCAATAGCGCCTATCACGCAGTGCGCGGCATGTGTACTCAAAAGCATCTTGAGCACCACGTCCAGGGAACGCGGTATAAACACTGATGCCATCACGTTGCAAAGACTGCTCACCCGCCGCGAGTTGCACCGCATGTTGGATCATCCTAAAGCCCAGAACCACGCCACCAATGCTGTTCAATCCACTGTATTGAATTGCGCCTTCTAAGCTCAGATGAAGTTTGTCTTCCCCTTCATAGAGAAAGAGAGCAGGCGATGCCCAATCGCTCTTTGGAATAAGCAGTTGAGTAATATCCGAGTGTTCCATGTTGGTCTCCGCAACAATGAGTGTGTTTGAGCCCACAAGGTAACGTAATGAGAATTATTATCAATAGTTTTTAACCAAAAACGTACCCCAGAAACCACTCATCGATGGATGCTATCTGATGCTTTAACGCCAAGCATTTCTTGTTAGATATTCATTTATTACCAATAAAGCTCATCGCCTACAAATAAACAGACACATACTATCTACAGGGTCTAATACTAGTCGTCCGACTCTACGACTAATGTCTAACCGACTGAGTCTATTTGTTTTTTTTGGTTTGGTATAAGGTACTAACAACTAAATGTTAATGAATTTTTAATGATAAGTTGACGCATTGTTTTCACTTCATGCCGTGAGTCAACAACGTTTGTTGGAATAACACACCTCAGAGTGTGAACGAAAGGAATCAAAATGAGCACTACTTTAGAGTCCGCACATATACAAACAGAGAAGCCTCAAGTCCATGAGGATGAACTCACCTATGAACAACAACATAAACCAAGATCGGAATTTGATTCCCGAGAACAGTATCTAGAACACGAATTGCAAATCATGTCGCCTAAGCGCTGGCGTCCAAATTTGCCGTTTAAAGATTATCGATTTGAGATAGAAGACGCCATCCCAGCGATGGCGGCGACCATTGGTAAAGTGGTTATGGTGGGCGCTATTGCAGCCACCTTTGCTGGGGCTCTCGGATTAAATGAAGACTTCATTCTAGAAAACGTTCGTTATGAACTCCTCATCGCCTCTGTTTTCATTATTATTTTCTCTGGCTTCCTATTGCCGACCGCAAACCTCGCAGGTACACACGGCCCACTCATTCCTTTAATTCCGATTGTGGTTGCAGCAGGCGGACACCCTATGGCGTTTGGGTTATTGATTGGCGCTTTTGGCCTCATCTTAGCCATCAGTAAAGGTGGCAGCATGTTGGCCAACCTCACCAGTAAAGGCGTATGTGGCGGATTATTGCTCTACCTTGGCTTTGTTGGAACCGCTTCTCAAGTGAAAAAGCTGTTCGCTTGGGCTGAGGGAATCGGCATGAGCCATATCGCTTTTGTCGTGATCTTTTGCACCATTATTTTGTACGCGCTATTGGAACACTTCCGTAAACGTTGGTTAGCCGTCCCTCTTAGCTGCTTGCTAGGCGGTACGATTGCATTTGCCATGGGTGCCCCATTCGCTTTCCACACTGAGCCAGGCTTACCTAACATGAACCCTATGTATTGGTGGGGAGAAGATACAGGTTGGATGCTAGGCCTACCAACGATTGAGCACTTCATGGTGGTATTGCCGTTTGCAATTTTGGCTGTCGCTATGTGGTCTCCAGATTTCTTAGGGCATCAAGTATTCCAAAAGATCAGCTACCCAGAGCGTACCGAAAAAGTACACATGAACATCGACGACACCATGACCACGGCTTCAATTCGTCAAACGTTCGGTTCTCTGCTCGGTGGTACTAACTTTACTTCTTCATGGGGTACTTACATCGTACCGGCGGCGATTGCTAAACGCCCTATTCCTGCTGGCGCGCTACTCACAGCTCTATTCTGTATCATCGCCGCAGTTTGGGGTTACCCGATGGATTTAGCTATCTGGCAACCTGTACTGTGTGTGGCGCTGATTGTTGGGGTATTTGTTCCATTGCTAGAAGCTGGCATGGAAATGACGCGTGAAGGAAAAACCACACAGTCGGCTGCTATTGTTGTGTTCTCTTCAGCGCTCGTTAACCCTGCATTTGGCTGGGCTCTCACCATGCTGTTGGATAACTTAGGCTTAGTCGGTTGTAAAGAACGCAGTAGTGAACTGAGTAAAATGAGCCGCTGGGTGTTGCCTGGCACTATGTTTATTGTGCTAAGTGGCGTAATGGCATTGGTTGGCCTTCTACCGGGGATTCCAGCGATTATCCCAAGTTTTCGTTAAGCTCGATTAATATTGAGTTTTAGTCGGAACACAAAAAGGCCTCGCACACGCGAGGCCTTAGTTTTATCTGCGTTCCAACGAACAAGCAGCTAACAATTGACGATGGTAAACCAAATCAACTAGAGAGCCATTCATCCAGTACTGTGATGAATTTAGGGTTGATTAGATAGCCGATAGAAGCATGTGGATTGCTTTTTCCGTTGCGAATATTGAGATTGTAAATGGGGTGAATATCTTTCATTCCGCCGGGTATCAGATCCAGTTCGAGCATATCCTTAAAGTCATTTCTAATTTTGTTGTCATGAGAGATAAAATCATCTTCTGCCGATATGTTTATCCATTGCTGAATGTTTAAAGGGTACTTCTTCTCATCTTTCAAGCGGCTCCCTTTTAGCCTGTCTTTTACGTTTTCATCGCCTAACGGTGACCCGAGCGTAAGCAATAAATTGACCTTCTTATTCGCACCATAGTCGTGTCTATACTCTCCGTAATGAGACAACTTCCATAACACGTCATAGCTGATCATCGACCCGAGACTGTGCGATACGATCATCACATCATCTTGATTATCAAGCGCTTCCTTCAGTTCAACCATTAGCCTATGCCTGACATCGCTACCAAAATAGGTATCTTCATTCCAATAATGCGCCATATCCGGCGCGACCTTCGTTATAAGTGTCTCAGCCACACCCAGCTTTCCAAATAGCGATGAAAAAGTATCTGCCAACGCCTCTTTTAGAAAACCAACTTTAGATACCTTGTTATACGTTGTTTTATTGAACTGGCTTGTCTTGTACTTTTTGAGTTCAGACAGCGCTTGTTGTCGACTTGCAGGGTCTTCCGTTGGTTTATCTAACAATGTGTTTGATAGTTCTCCGTAATAGACAAACCGTTTATCGACATCTTTAAAAGCTTGTAATGAACTTGAGTCTCCACAATCTCGCTGCAAGCCATGCTCTATAGCCTCGTACCAGAGTGCTTGAAGGGAATCTTTATCGGGCTTTTGAGCGCGACCATGAATGAATATTATTTTCTTAGCCATAGCAGGACGTCCTAAACACATAGTTAAAGTGATTATCAGCAGAAAGCACCACTAGATTCGGTCAGCCCTTACCAAGAACAGCAGCGCTAAGGACGTATCTAGGAGTGGTTGATAGACCATTTATATAACTATGAGGCCGTCGTTTAAGGACCATAAACGAATGAACGATGCGATCATTACTCGCAAATTGAAATGAATGTATCTAGCAAAACCTCCAACTCACAAAAAGGCCCCGCACATGCGAGGCCTTAGTTTTATCTATAGAATGATTACAACTGCCCTACTTCAATGGCTTTAATCCATTCGGGTAATGAAGGTTTGTTCGTCATCGACAAAAGCCACGTAGTCGCCGTGATAGATGAAAACACGACCAAGCTCTTCACCAATACACGTTAGTTGCGGGTTCAAGTCTTTTTCAAGATCTAGGTTTTTAAATGTTCCGGTGTCGGTGCTCACGCCGCAAAGTGCCGGCAAAAAACCATAGCGCTTGGCTTGATCAATCAGGCTCAATTCACTGTTGCTAGAGAAGTAAGATGGGATTGGACCTGCTTCTTCGATAAACATCGGTTTTAATTCTTCAAAGGCGGTAATCACCAGCCAGTCGACGCCGTTTACATGATGGATAAACATAGTGGTTCTCGATATTTCTAATGCGGGGATTCTACAACTATCAGGAAAAGAACATAGCGCCAATTGCGTAACTAAGGACAAGGTTCAACCCACTTGCCATCGATAAACGTACCCTAACTGTTGATGATGACTAGCGCCACCTTCCCGCTCCATATTTCTGATGTTACTTGGTCGCCACCTTGAGATATCGCAGTTCTTTATAACAGTTAAGTCATTAGACAAAAACAAAAAATGAGACCCCAGCAAAATATAAACAATTAGGCATACTAGATAAAAATATATATAATTCAATTCCTTACAGACCAATTATTGATAAAAAAGTCAACAAATGAAAAGACAATACAACTTTCGAAAAGAATTGACCCAATGTCTGAAAATTAAGGACACTACAACTTTTATTGCCACCCTCAGAAAAAAGTTAAGCAATCCTATTTTTCAAGCGTCGCTATTATTCAGCAAATCCAAGTTTTTAAAAACTCCGTTCGGTGGCGATGAAAGCATGATTCCTGGTGGTGACCTTGACCATGTGCTGTCGATAATTCTTATTAAGCTACAAAAAGAAAAGAAACTACTAGCGTCCTTTAATACACTAAAGTCGCAATATGAACATCAAGTGTTAAAAGGTCAATTTGAAGAAGCTTTGGACACAATTGAAACAGTAAAAAACGTTTCAGGTTTATCTTGCTGGTTTGTTGAGTGCAAGTTTGCGCTATTAGCATCGTTAGAACGATATGAAGAGTTTGAAGATTTCTACAATACGCTAATGAAAAACATTAAGTCAGATCTTGAGAAAAGAGATATTGATCTTATTTTTGAGCGGACTTCACCCAATAGCATCGCAGAAAGAGTGGAATTTTCATTAGATTCACTAAAAGAAGGCCTCGTACAAGAAAAAGCTTTTGATGCACACATAGTAGACTTTCTACATCGATTCGATGCATCAAAGCGATATGATACAGAAACTATCCTTTCCTATTTCTGGCAAAGTAATATCGTAGATATTTATAACATTATATGCCGATTACTGTTTAGTAACTCAATTGAGGGTAATTCAGTTACAAAGCTAAAAAGTATATTCATTGATCTAGCAGATTCTACTGGATCTGTAAAATTGAAAAATTTCTTTTCCCATGACTTTGAAGATTACCTAGATAAAAACATTGAATCAGAGTTTGTAAATATATGTGATACATATATTACTGGGGACTATAAATACTGTATTAGTCTATGTGAAGACTTTCTTAAAAACTACCCTCACGCTACTTCAATATACGAGTTTTATTGTAATTCTCTTTTCAATGAAAACTGGATTACAGCATTGGAGAATAAGAGTCTACTTAAAGAATTGATTGAACTTAATCTAGAATATAACAATGATAATGATTCCAAAATAAATAAAATATTTCTCAGATTCAACAACCTTGACTCAATTCAATTTATCTCACTTAGAAACAAGAAAAAGATAATTTCATTTTCAGAAGATAAACTTGAATCTATTGAAAATATCTATCATTTCTTTGAGTGTACTGTAATACCAAGTAATCCATTCAATCCTAAATTACAAATCAAAGACTCTATAAGCTCAACGATTACCAATAACTCTGAAGCATACATCAATGGAATTCCTGAATATAGAACTAGAAAAAGACTAGCTGACAAACACTTTCATGAGAGAGAGTTTTCACTTGCAATTGAAACGTATATGGGAATAAAAAACACGCCTAATCACATGGTCAATGAGATTAGCAACAAAATAATTTTGTCTTACTTTAGTAACAACCAAGTTGACCTGGCCTGCAAATATATTTCAGATATGTATTTTTCAGGAAACCTAAGTATTGAAAGGCTCGATAAAAAACAAATTATTGATATTCTCGAAGACTGTGATCCTGTCGAGGAGCCAATGGTCGAGATTCCAATAAGCCTTTATCTTCTAACCAGCAAAAAAGACTCCCATATAGTTGCATTACACCTAGATGATTACTTGGATTTTATGGATCTAAGAAAGCCAAGTGATATAAAAATATCTGATGAGATGCATAAATTCATGCTTCATAAAGTTTGTAACTTAGACGTTTTAGAGTCCTTACACATTATTAGGAAAGTATACCCGACATCCAACGATAGGATGCTAGACAGGACACTAATCTTATCTAAATTAAAAAATGATCTATCATACAAAGAAGAAGAAATATCTAAAGAATTAGAGTTCCTTCAACATCAGTTTTCTAGGAACCTCTGTGTATCTGATGTCGCTCCTGGTAAAATAAACATTAATAATGAAATGATAGCTCAGATATTTAAATCTGAGAGAAAAAATGTAATATCTAACTTACAAATATCCTATTCAAAAGAAAAGGATAACTTTGAATTTGAATTTGATAAAATATCTTGCCAAGTGAATACTAACTTATTTGTTAGCGCATACGAGTTTTTCATGGCTATACGAGATATCTACACACTCGACCAGAAATACGGTTTAGATTATCAGTTAAATACAAATATTAGACATAACGGTATCGTGCCTTCACTAAGATCAATATTTGAAAGTGAAGGAATTATTTGTGACCATGAAAATAATCAATACAAAGATAACATTATCTTCGAGACAGAGTGTCGTAGTCTCCTTGTTAGGTATAAATATGAGGAACTTCAAAATAAAATAAAACTATTTTCTAAGAATGTTGACACTCGTTTAAACAAACTAAAATCTGTTTACATGCATGTGGCAACTAATGATAAAGACGATAAAGATAAACTATTTAAGATCATAATTGATGAGTCCGATATATTTAAATTACTCGTTTTCATGAATGACAAGAATGACATTGACTCTTGTATAAATTACTGTCTAGGAATAATGACCAACAAATCGGAAGAGTGTCTAAAATTAGGTCGTGCGCTTATAAACGTTGGATTAGGAGAACTATTCAAAAAGGAGTTAAAAAGTTTAGAGACATCTCTCAAAGGAACATTCTCTAAGAAATTTGTAGACGCCGTTTCTATAACTAGAAATGATCTAGATACTCGATTAGAAAGTATATCAGAATGGTTAAACTTCTCAGAATATAGTGCTGATGACTTTTTATTAGAAGTCGCATTATATGAAGCCAACAGTTTTTTAGATACAATATTCTGTAATGTCAACGTGGAAATGGAAATAAACAACACATTTAATAGTAAAATAAATGGCAAATACTTAATGTCATTTATTAATATTTTTATATTGATTTTTGAAAACGCCTGCAAGAGAAGAAAAAACAAAGAAAGTATCAAAATAGTTATAACTACCTCACTCGTTGGTGAAAATGTGTCTATAGAGATATCGAATAAATCATCAACCATAGACAAAGAAGTGATAAATAAAATTAATAGCGATATAAACGATATAAGCAAGTTGGATAATGCAAATAAAGAAATCAATAGTGGGATATATAAAGTAAAGAAACATTTAGAGATAGATATCTCTGCTAAGAATAACATTTATATTCAAAGTTCAGGGGATGAGTTTATATTTAACATCGATATTGACACTCTCAGTATTTGTTCAGGAGTATAACGTGAGTAAAACAAAAGTACTTATAGTAGAAGACAACCCGGTTAAGTTGGATTCTATAATCGATGCAATAGATTGTTATAGCTTCGATATCAAGACTGTAGTAACACCTGCAGACGCAATAGCTGACTTGCGTGAAAATAGCTATGATTTGTTTATACTTGATATGAGTTTACCTAGCTATGAAGAAGAAAAAAATTCAATTGGTTCATTATCAGGTAAACATATCCTTCAAACAATGAAGCACAAAAGAATATCAGTACCTACTGTGATAATTACACAATGGGATGTATTCGGTCACCATGATGACACAGTGGCTCTTGATACACTCAAAGATGAACTATTGAAAAAGTTCTCCAAAAACCTTCATGATGTAATCTTTTGGGATAAGTCCGATGAATCATGGGAAGAACAACTACGCAATGTCTTAGGGAAAATCATTAATGATTGATTTTTTAATTGTTGAAGATTCTAATGAAAAACTTATAAAGATTAGAGACTTATTACTATCAATTAATTCGAACTTCCACATTAAACATGTTGGAAATTGTGATGATGCAATGCAAGAAATGCTAAAAAGGCGTTATGCTTTCGTCATCTTAGATATCCAAATACCCAATACCGAAAGTGATAAAGTAAAAAACCCAGAGGGTGGTGTAGAGCTTTTGCGTTGGATAAAACATAAGCAGAAAAGAAAAAAAATATCTCCACCAAAGAATATTATAGTTTTAACCGAGTACCCTAATCTGAAAGATAAGTATACTGACGAAAACCAAGGTTATCGAGTCTTCACTTATCTTTATAGTTCATCAGATTTAACATGGAAAACAAAAATTACTGACTATGTAGAAGAATATCAACTAACGACATCAGATAAAACACTTCCTAAGAATGATACTAAAATAGTATTCTCTGTGCATGGTATTAATACACATGGAGAGTGGCAAGATAACTTCGATCAGTACATCAAAACTAATCAGTGTGAGTAGACTCACCTCTTATATGATTATCAGTATTTCCCTGTAACTAGCTTTCTATATCCTCCAAGAAGACACATAGAAGTAGAGCGGTTAACAAGAGAATTTCAACTTATTGCACGTACATACCCAAACGCAAAAGTACAATTAGTCGGTCATAGCTTCGGCACATATTTAATTGCAGAAGCGTTGCGAAAAATCCCGAATGAACACGCACCCACTTTTGATAAGGTTGTCTTAAATGGTTCTGTTCTCAAAAGTGGTTACAATTGGTCTGATATAGTGACAAAGCATGGTATTACTAAAATAGTTAATAATTGTGCACTGAATGACAAAGCACTTTTAGCTAGTCAAGCATTGGCAGTTGGTTTAGGTATGGCTGGCAGGGAAGGATTTAAAGGAAGTCTAGCAGGCATAATGGCCAATAGATTTTATAAAGGAGGACATAGTGCATGTTTGTCAACAGATCAGTTTTTGGAGTGGTTTAATCTTTTCGAACGATCCGAAATTACACAAGCTGATTATAGAGGAACGGTAAAAATAAGAACGGCAATAAAAAACACTCTAATTACGTTAATGCCTATGTTCATTCCTATTTCGATTTTGGCTTTGTTATTGTGGTTATTTAACTCTTAACACTATAGGTTACTTAGTCAAAAAAGGCCTCGCAATGCGAGGCCTTTGGTTTTTCTATCTATCAGAAGAGATTAGTCGCGAAGTGCTGCGCCGAATTTCTCTGAGATTGAAGCTACGATTGCATCTACTGAACCAGCGATGTCTGCATCTTCAAGTGTGCGCTCTACAGACTGTAGGCTAAGTGCGATTGCTAGGCTCTTCTTACCTTCTTCAACGCCTTGACCAACGTATACGTCGAACAGTTTAGCGCCTGTTAGGAATTCGCCACCCGCTGCGATACACGCTTCTACGATGTCGCCAGAAGCGACTGCTTCATCAACAACAACGGCGATATCACGACGGTTTGCAGGGAACTTAGATACGGCTACTGCTTCTGGAAGCACGCGAGTATTGATAGCAGCCCATTCGATTTCGAATACGATAGTGCGGCCGTTAAGACCAAACTTACGCTCTAGTTCTGGGTGAACAGTACCAATGATACCCACTTCCCTTTCTGTTTCTAAACCAGCGTCTACTACGATAGCCGCAGTTTGACCTGGGTGAAGTGCTGGGTGCTTCGCTGCTTTGAAGCTGTATGCGATTTCGTTTGCAGAAAGCTCAAGAACTGCTTCTAGGTCACCTTTAAGATCGAAGAAATCTACAGTGTTAGTTGCAATGTCCCAGTGCTCTTCGCCACGAGTACCAGAGATAACGCCCGCAAGCATCATTTCTTGGCGCATGCCGTTTTCAGCAGTTGCTTCAGGGATGAAACGTAGGCCTGATTCGAATAGACGAACGCGAGACTGTTGACGCTTCTGGTTGTGAACAACTGTGTTTAGAAGACCTTGGATTAGGCCAAGACGCATTGCTGACATGTCCGCAGAGATTGGGAATGGCAGGATTAGCGGCTCAACACCAGGTACAACAAGTTTTTGCTGTTCTGGTTCTACGAAGCTGTATGTGATTGCTTCGTGGTAGCCACGGTCTACAAGAAGGTCACGAACGCGCTTAAGCGGTTGGTTAGCTTCTTTGTGGTCATTCATTTTAAGTGCCGCTTTAGGCGCTTGGTTTGGAATGTTATCGTAACCGTAGATACGACCTACTTCTTCAATTAGGTCTTGCTCGATTGCGATATCAAAACGCCAAGATGGAGACGTTGCCGTCCAACCAGCATCAGTGCTTTCAACTTCACAACCTAGGCGAGTAAGAATTTCCACTACGTCTGTAGATGGGATTTCGTGACCTAATAGGCTGTCTAGCTTAGCGCGACGTAGAGCAACTACGTTTGCTTTAGGAAGATCAGCTTCAGATTCGCTGCCGTTTACTGGAGCAACTTCACCACCACAGATTTCAACTAGAAGCTGTGTTGCACGCTCCATTGCTGCTGCTTGTAGCGTTGAATCAACACCACGTTCGAAACGTAGAGAAGAATCTGTGTGAAGGCCGTAAGCACGTGCGCGACCACGGATATGATCCGGTGCGAAGAATGCAGCTTCAAGAAGAACGTCAGTCGTTTCAGTAGTAACACCTGAATCTTGACCGCCAAAGATACCAGCGATTGCTAGTGCTTTGTTGTGGTCAGCGATAACAAGTGTGTTGCTGTTTAGTTCAGCTTCGTTGCCATCTAGAAGTGTTAGCTTTTCGCCCTGCTCTGCTAGACGAACCACGATACCGCCTTCGATCTTAGCTAGATCGAATGCGTGCATTGGTTGGCCTTGCTCTAGCATCACGTAGTTTGTGATGTCTACAACTGGGTCGATTGAACGGATACCACAACGGCGCAGTTTTTCTTGCATCCAGATTGGAGATTCCGCTTTCACGTTTACGTTCTTAACCACACGGCCAAGGTAACGTGGACAAGCATCAGTTGCTTTGATTTCAACAGATACTGTGTCTTCAATGCTTGTTGCAACAGCTTCAACTGTTGGCTCTGTAACGTCTGCGCGGTTTAGTACGCCAACTTCACGAGCAAGGCCACGGATGCTGAAGCAGTCTGCGCGGTTTGCTGTTAGGTCTACGTCGATAGTTACGTCGTTAAGCTCAAGAAGCTCACGTACGTCCATACCTAGTGTTGTGCCTTCTGGCAGCTCAAGGATGCCGTCAGACTCTACGTCGATACCTAGCTCAGAGAAAGAACAAAGCATGCCGTGCGATGGAACGCCACGTAGTTTTGCTTTCTTGATTTTGAAGTCACCAGGAAGTACTGCACCAACTGTTGCTACTGCTACAGTTAGGCCAAGACGACAGTTAGATGCACCACATACGATGTCTAAAAGTTCTTCTTCGCCGATATCAATTTTAGTTACTTGTAGTTTGTCTGCGTCTGGGTGCTGACCGCACTCAACCACTTTACCTACTTTAACGCCGGTGAATTCACCAGCAACAGGTTCTACATCGTCAACTTCCAAACCAGCCATAGTGATTTGGTGAGCTAGCTCTTCGCTGTTAATTGCAGGTTTAACCCACTCGCGTAGCCAAGATTCACTGAATTTCATAGTTTTGACTGCCCCGGATTACTTGAATTGTTTAAGGAAACGAAGGTCGTTCTCGAAGAACGCACGAAGGTCATTTACGCCGTAACGAAGCATCGTTAGACGCTCTACACCCATACCGAATGCAAAACCAGAGTATTTCTCAGGGTCGATGCCAACAGAGCGAAGTACGTTAGGGTGAACCATGCCACAGCCTAGAACTTCTAGCCATTTGCCATCTTTACGTTTCACGTCAACTTCAGCTGAAGGCTCTGTGAACGGGAAGAATGAAGGACGGAAACGCACTTCAACTTCTTCTTCAAAGAAGTTACAAAGGAAATCGTTAAGAATGCCTTTAAGTTGTGCGAAGTTTACGTTCTCATCAACTAACATACCTTCCACTTGGTGGAACATTGGCGTGTGAGTTTGATCGTAGTCGTTACGGTAAACACGACCCGGAGCAATGAAGCGGAATGGCGGTTTGCCGTTTTCCATCGTACGGATTTGAACACCAGAAGTGTGCGTACGTAGCATTAGATCAGGGTTGAAGAAGAAAGTATCGTGATCAGTACGAGCTGGGTGATCGTCTGCGATGTTTAGTGCATCAAAGTTGTGGAATGCATCTTCGATCTCAGGGCCAGACTCAGTGCTAAAGCCAAGCTCACCAAAGAACTGTTCGATACGCTCAACTGTGCGAGTAACTGGGTGAAGACCACCGTTCTCAATGCGACGACCTGGTAGGCTCACATCGATAGTTTCTTCAGCTAGTTTCGCTTCAAGCTCTGCACGTTGTAGTGCGTCTTTGCGAGCTGCGATCGCTTGTTGAACAGCACCTTTCGCTTTGTTGATCTCTTGACCAGCAGTGCGACGCTCTTCAGGTGGAAGTTTACCTAGGCTTTGTAGTTGAAGAGTTAGTTCACCCTTCTTACCTAAATACTGAACTCGCACTTCATCAAGTGCGACTAACGAATCTGCTGTATCAATAGCAGTCGTTGCATTAGCAATGATCTCTTCTAGATGTTGCATCATTTCCTCATCTACCAGTTGGTAGTGTCCGTATCGGATGATTAGTTTTTTTAGATAGCTACACATAGTAATCAAACACGCTACCAATGCCAAATTGAATCGCTAAAAGAGCTAGTTATTGACTAAAAACACGGCAAATTTAACAGGATATTAATGAGGAATAGGAAGAAGTGGAACAAATACCGGTTCCACTTGTTTATTTTAAAGTGAGTCGCACTCAAAAACTAAAGTGAACTAGGTTCTAGAATTAAAGCGAATAGCGCTCAAAAAATAAAGTGAGTAGCGCTCAAAGACTAAAGCGAGCGGTGTTCTAGATCTGAAGTGCACGGTACCCTCGATCTCGAGTGAACCGAGCTCTAAATCTGAATCGAACAAACGCTATTTTTGCCTGCGTTTTTCGCTAAATAAACGGACTCATCGGCGGCTTTAACCAACTCATTCATGGACTCGAATTCTTGGGTTATTTCGGCTACACCGACACTAATACTGCCAATCCAAACTTGATTACTGGTTTCAACCTCTAATTCAGACACTTTCTGTCGAGCGGTTTCCGCTATGTACATCCCACCTTTAAGGTCGGTGTCTGGGCAGATAACCAAGAACTCATCGCCACCTAACCGGCAAACAATATCATCATTACGGAACGTGTTTTTCAGTTCACGCGAGAGGGTTTTTAGCACCAAGTCGCCTGCATCATGACCGCTAGTGTCATTAATGCGCTTGAAGTGGTCGGCATCAATCATAATGCACACTAAAGGCATGCCAAGTTCTTTAGAGTCTTGCCAATGCAGCGCTAACTGTTTAAAAGCACTACGACGGTTATGCAAATTAGTGAGAGAGTCGGTTAATGACAGCTCTTCAAGTCTCTTGTTCGCTCTTTTTAATTCAGCCGTGCGTTCCTCAACTTTATCTTCGAGTAACTGGTTGAAGCGTAACAACTGCTTATTGCGTTCAGAGACTTGTTCAAATAAGCCTTTAAGAGCCGCCAACAAAGGCACAGTCGAAGAGTCTTGCTGCTTTTCCTCCGCTTCAAAGGCTTGCAGAGGTGTCGCGCCCTCTTCTATGGCGGTCATTTGTCGCGCCATGTTTTGATCAATGCCAAGGATGTGATAAGCAAGCCAATGGATCAAGAAATCCAGTAACTGCCGTGCTGACGACTGATCTTCTTCCAAGATGAAGGCTTGCATACTGTAGATATCTCGCATGAATACACGATGCACTTTGATGTGCTCTTCAATGTGTAACTCATACACACCGCAATCCCTCATCAAAGATTCTTCCTCTTTAAAGTGAAATTCGGCATAGCGTGTGAGATCGAGTAAAGCGACGTTAATGTCGTCAATAGAGATAGTATTCTCTGACAACAGGTTTCCGTAGTGGTTGATAAAACCAACAAGGTATTGATGTTGTTCGTCTACGACGCCAATGCCTGTTTCAAAGTTATTATCCCAATTAAATGAATTCATAAATCCCTTAGGGCCGATACCACCAGCATGCTTCACATGCATATTCGGAGGTTATAGATACTGGAAAAATATAACCATTTTACCTGTAGGTTTATTCGATTGTTTGATCCACTTTATAAAAAGACGACTTTGAACATTCTAAATATGGCTCATCTTAAATTTGAGACGTCCCCCTTAAGAAGAACGCCTCACGAAACCAATGTTAGCTTTTCGGGAAATGCCAATTTTTTTGGAAATGCTAAATGGTTGGAAATACTAACTTTTTGTAAAGACTAAAAATAATATTCCAACGCCAGTTCAACAAAATCATCCTTACGAGCGAAGAACAACAAGTCTTCTGGGGTTTCGTTCTCAAACAACCAAGCGTTTAATCGCCACTTGAGATTGTTGTTGATGCGGCTTGAAGCTTCGAGCTTCGCGCTGTAGACATCGCTGTTATCTAAGTCTTGAGTAATGCCTGTAAGCACTTCGGTGCCGTCTTCATCATTCAAGGCGAAACGCGCCCCGAGGAACACATCGTTTTGGCCAATGGTTTGAGCATTGTTGCCTCGGCTGTCATACAAGTATTCGGCAATAAAACCGATGTCCCAATAGGATTCAAGCGCCCCAACCCATGTGTATTCAAAGCCTGTTACCACGCCAGTGTGGTTGTCGTAGCTATCGCGATAAATGCTTTCTAGCTTCCATAACCAGTCACCCATAATACCTTGTACATCGAGTCCGAAGTGCTGCATTTGCGCGTAATACGGCTTGAGTTCATTGCCTTCTACACGGTAATAAGGGTCGCGGTTTGTACCACCTAGATAACTTAAACCGACATCCCAATCGTCGTACATTTGGCTATAACGCAATGCCACATCGACGTGCTTTTCTTCTCTCGACGATTCGTAAAGCGCATCATCCGATACAGGTACAGTTGGCCTTAATCGACCATCTTCCCCTGCAAAGGTACGCTCACGAAAATACGGCAGTAACATGGCATCGATGGTTCCCCAGTCTTTGATTGAGGTAAAGTGGACCATTGGCTGACCTAACTTCGACTCACCATCGACCGATTCAATGGCATCGGTTTGGTTTACCACATCCACCAAATGCGCTGATTCGGTCACGCCCCAAAACACCTTGCCGACTCCTGCGCGCAGTTCATAATCGTCCCAATAATTGAGATACAGAGCTTCACGAACGTCGCCATGGGTGCGCTCATCATCTTCACTGTCTAGACGGTAAAACGGCGTGAAGGTAAAGCTGTCATTGCCCTCTTGTTGCTCCCAATAAAACTCTGGTTGCAACACCAGTGAGCTTTGCCCTTTATCTTGCCCTTGCAAGCCGTTGCTAAAGAACTGCCTGTGTTCGAGGTTAACCTGCCCTGCGAGTTCCGGGGTGACCTGTTCTACGAACTCAGAGCTAAAACCTGCCGCCACACATGGCAACGACACTTGCATTAGCCCGACTGTCGCCGCCAAGGTTAAAGATAACTGCGTTCCTGTTAACACAATCCTTTTCATATTCTTGCCTTACTTTGCACGTTTAAGTGTGTTTTTTTGAAAATCCTTGTCCTTAAGACCGGTCTGGAAGGCTAAATCTGTCGTGGTTAATACCGTACTTTTGCCTGTTTGGTGGTTTTGCATCGACATGGTGTGTGCGCGCCAGTATTGGTTTAGGTATTGTTTGTAGTCTTGGAACGAGAGGGTTTTCAGCAATGCGCCTTTACGGTCGTAAAACTCCACTTGAACTGGGCGGTAATATTGTTGGTCTAGCCATACCTTTTGCATGGTGTAGCCAGAGTTTTTATCGGTCGGTACTTGCTCTAATACAAAGGTATCCACGCCTTCAATTTTGGCGTCTTCAATGTAGTTGAAGGTGTGCTTTCCTAACTCAAACGAGCTCAAATCTTCGTAAGCAAATTCGCTGCCCATAAACGGGCCTGATTTATTGCGTGAAGAGATACGCTTTACACGCTTCAATGCAGGTAGATACAACCATTGGTCATCCGATTTAGTGATGTGTGAATGGTTTAAGAAAGCCGTGCCTTTTACGTCGCGAGGCTCATCAAAAATGGTCAGCCCTTTATCACCATCGTCATCGACTTCCAAAGATTTCAATCGCATTAGGCGTGTGCTGCTTTCGCCCTGTTTGTTGCGAAGTAGCATTTCCATGGTTGCGACAGAATCACCCCACCCCATATCAACGGTTTTACGTTGCTCGGCAATCTCTAGGCCTTTCGCAGGGTCGGCTAATGCAGGGAAAGCTAATACCGCGCCCATACTAAATAATGTAGTAACGAATGTTTGTTCAACGCTTTTCATAAATTTCTCCTTGAGTCAGCCCACCGCTGTAGGCTGACGATTCCTTATTTGGTCGAAGTAGTCAGTTCGGCTGTTGGGCTAGGCTGCGACTTGGTGTCTGGCTTTGATCCGTGCTGAGTTTTAACTGCATAGTGAGCCTGTTTATCGAAGATCATCAGCAAGCTCGGTAGCAAGATGAAGTCGACCACCAGTGCAATGAAAATCACAATCGCGCTGAGCAAGCCCATGTCGGAATTGAGCCTGAAGCTCGACATCGCCAATACAGAGAAACCCGCCACAAGCACGACTGTGGTGATCCACAGTGCGCGGCCAACAGTGTGGAAGGCGTAACGAACGGCTTCTTCTGCTGATTTCCCTTCCATTCTGGCGCGTTGGTATTTACTCAAAAAGTGCACTGCATCATCGACAACGATACCCAGTGTGAGCGTGACCACGACTGACAAACCCAAGTTGATTTCACCAGAGATCAACGCCCACAAACCAAAGCCAATAATCGCCGGGGCAATGTTTGGTACTAGGCTGATCACACCCAAGCGAACCGAGCGCAGTGCGAAGATCATCAAGCCAGATATGAGTACTAAGGTAATAGGCAGAGTTGATAGCATGCTCGCCATGTTGGTTTCGCCAATGTGTGCAAACATCAATGACGGGCTCGACGCGACCACTTCATATTGCGGCGCATTAGCGGCAAACCATGAGTAGATGCGTTCTTCGAGTTCCACCAATTCCACGCTGCCTAGGTTGTCGACCGTGAGTACCATTTTAATTGACGATTTATCGACGTTGATTTGGTTGTTCAAGTCCAAACCGTACGGCAGAGACATCTCGTAAAGCAGTAGGTATTGCGCGGCAAGTTCTCGGTTTAGTGGGAGTTGGTAGTAACTGTCATCATCGCCGTGCATGTTCTTATTCAAACGCATGTAAACATCGGAAAGCGTGGCCACATGGTCGGTTTCTGGTTGAACGCGTAGCCACTCAGTAAAGTCGCCAATCGCTTGTAAGAACACAGGATCAGCAATCGCTTGAGATTCGTTGGTTTTGACCGCAATACTAATGGTGGTCATGCCGCTTACAGTCTCTTCCATGAAGTCGGCCGCTTGTCTGAATTCGCTTGAGGTATCGAAATACTTCACCGATTCATCATTCACTTTGTTGAGTGGGGTTAACGCGGCTGCGCCAACAATCACTAGAGTCGAAATAGGCAGCAGAGCATTACGGTTCGCTACGACAAAATCACCCAGCTTATCCATGAAAGTCACTTTGCTTTCTGCTGCCCCTTTTCCTTGCGTAGATAAGCTGGCTGGTAGAGTTTTAACTGGCAAGAGCTTTAACAGCGCAGGAAGCATGGTCACAGAGAGGAAACACGCGATGATCACGCCCAATGCCGACAAGTTACCGAAGTCTCGTAATACGGGAGAATCCGACATGTTCATCATCAAGAAACCAATCGCGGTGGTCACAGAAGTAATTAAGATCGGCATCGCATTAAGCTTGATGCTGTATTGAATGGCTTGTGCTTTCTCCATCCCGCGCTGCATCGCTTGTCTCATGGTCACAATCACGTGAACACAATCGGCAACGGCAAGAGTTAACACTAAGGTTGGAACGTTAACCGTTGCGGTGCTGAGGAACATCCCTGCCCAGCCAGACAAACCCATGGTCGCGACAATCGAGGAGATAATCACAACTAAGGTAGCCACCACACTAAAGAACGAGCGCAACATAAAGGTGAGGAACACCAACACCACCAACAGCATTAACGGCACGAGCGTTGAGCTGTCTTCTTGGGCCGACATCATAAACGCGTTGTTCATGGCAATGATGCCCGCTTTATGGAATTCGACATTCGGATAATCGGCTTGGTACTTACCAATCATGGTGTTGATGGCCGCGATCACTTCTTGCACTTCAGCAGTTTTATCCACTTCGGGCAATTGCACGGTGACGTTAACAATCGTCACATCACCAGAGGCCGACACCAATGCGTTCTTGAGCAGTGGTTCGTTGAGCGCGATCTGTTTTACTTTGGCGATTCGCTCTGGTGTGTGCTCATATTCTTCGTACAGCAAGTCTTCCACCAAGAGGTCGTCTTCAACCGCTTCGGTATGCTGATAATTGGCAAGCGAATCGACACGGCTTGAGTACGGGATCTGCCACGCATCGACCGTGAGGTTTTGAATTAAGGTAAGGGTTTCTGGGGTGAAGACATTGCCATCTTCAGGTGCAACAACAATCGCGAGGTTGTCGGTTTTTGCAAAGGTAGTTTGGATCTCGTCAAACGCCATCAACTGTTTGTTGGTGCCTTCAAAGAAAATGTTGTAGTCCCCTCTAAAGTAGAGGTTCTTCGCCCCTAATGCAGAGAGAATGATGATTGAAAACACCACCAGCAAAACGATAAACGAACGCTTGGTCGGTATTGAGTGCCAACTGTTATCTAGATTATGAGCCTGTTGACCTGAGTTGGACGATTGACTAGTTGAATCAGGGTTACTCATTAAATCTGAGCTATTAGCTAAATTGGGCTTCTGGCTGTCATGTTCCATCACAGTCTCCATTTGTGACGATTCGTCATAGTTGTGTCTTAAAAAGCCAGCCGGAGCTGACAAAAGACACAATTCTTAGTCATACACTCAAGAAAACCAAAACCACACTAGGCAAACTTAAGTTTATGACGAATCGTCACTAATGGTTATTAATAAACCCACACGAGTGGGCTTAATGGAAGATTATCGACCTACTGACTCTAGGTAAGCGACTTCTTCACTGAACAGTTCTTGTTCTACACGGCGCCAGGTTTTGCGGTAATCCCAATCGCTAGAAAGGGGCTGCCAATTTAGGCCGTCTAGTAGCATGTTCGCGTTATGTAATACTGAATACGGGTCTTGTAACCGCTTGATACAATGACTGTTTGATGCGTTCTGAGACAAGGCATTTGAACCAAATGCGATTGACCAGTTAGCAAACACGATGGCATCTGAACCCACACCAGAAGAGAACTTAAGGTCACCGGCTTCTACTGCTCGGTTTACCATTGAATCGGCTTGTTCAATCACCAACTCTTCCAGTTCATTCATCTCGGTTACACGTGCACTAGACGCTTTCTCTAGTACCCACGGGCTTTTCGCCATGATCGCACAGGTTGATAATACCGGTTCCATGCGAGCATAGATTCGGTAAGCAACGTGCAGTGCGACAATCTTTTCACGTGTGTTGCCTTCAAACTCTCCAGAACGAGCAAACATCAATGCCTCGGTCTTTAAAGAGTGAATACACAAGGCTAAAACCACGTCTTCTTTGCTGCAAAAGTGATTGTATATCGTACCTTTAGAATAAGAACTTGCTGCCGTTAGCCTATCCATCGTGAGGTTTCCGAACCCTTGTTCTCGAACCAGATCTTTTGCTAACAACAACAATTCTACTTCTCGGTCTGCTATAGACTGCTGCTTTTTAGACAACACGCCTTTGCAACCAAAGATACCTTGTTTATCGCCTTTACAACCAAAGCCAAACATAATTTCTCAGTCCGTATTTGAGCTTAGCTATCATCTAAGCTTCGCCAGTATTTAAAATGCTCCTATCCAATATATTAACACGAATAGTAAATTCATGTAGCTAACCATTTTGTGACGTTTCGTCATTTCTGACTTATCGTCATAATAGCGCAAATATTGATCATATCCAGGTGTTTCATAAAATTAAATTCACTTTATGAATAGATGAGAAAACCATCAATAATCACATCGCGTTACTCACCAGCCTGCCGTCATTAACTGGCATAGCATCAGTTAACCAACATAAGATCAATAACCGACACAGCATCACTAACCAACGCGGCATCACTAACCAACGCAACATCACTAACCAACGCAGAAAGAAGCGCCTTAGTTTGGCGAAACCAATACAAGCCCATTACGCTGTCTTCATCTAAATAGAGCATGATGGTTTAGGACAGTCAGCTATTCGAGCCGAATGGAGGGGTACGTAAACCACGAGAATGAGTGAGTTCAGGTTCACTTTTTGGTGCAGACCTCTCCTTATGGTTAATATTTGGCTTACTAATGCCGTTTTCTACTAAGTTGCTATAAATTAGGTAAGGGGTGACTTACAATAGTGACAACGACTTACCTTTTTTGAGAACACGATATTGAGCGCCAAATATTCTTATTTAGCTTGGCAAGTGAATACTTCTAGCCCAGCAGAAAAGCTTGTTTTATTGATGCTTGCAGACGGTGCTGACGAATTCGGCTACACCAATGTGTGCTTACAAACAGCAGGTCAACTTTGTGCTCTCTCTACGTTTGGTTTAGCCGACTGCCTTAAGTGTTTAGTCGACCAAGGTTTTCTCGATAAGATAAAAGTAGATTATCGAGATCAAAAAGAGATTCACGTTTTCAAAATGCTCATTGAGCAAGAGCAAGCTACGGCGCACGTTGAGGTTCAACCGACCAACAGTATTCCTGTCTACTCTACGGCACCTGCACCTGCACCTGCACCTGCACCTGCACCCAAGTTTCAGCCTGCTCCGGCACCGATGCAACACATGCAGCATGCCCCTCGCCCACAAGGCCGAGGCTCAATGAACAGCAACACCGTCTCTACTCATGATCTCAACGAAGAAGAGATACCATCATGGGCAGAACGTGCGTTTAAATTCTCCGGTTTGACCGGTGACCATAGTTTAGTATGGAAGAAATTTGTCCTCTGGTATAAAGCCAAAGCCAATGAATTAATGCCACTATCTCGGATTGAATCCAAGCTGCAGTACTGGCTAGTTAACGAGAAGCAAAATGAAAGACAACAACAGCAGAAGACCTCTCAATATTCAGGAAATGCAGGACAAGCTCAAGGAAATGGGTATAGACAAAAGCTTAGCCCATCTGAACGCTTCAGGCAGCAGCTCATTCAAAAAGGCAAAAAGCCAACCTTCTGAGCCAGCTTCACCTGTTGTTCCTGACTCTACAGGCTCAATAATACCTGAAGTTATTGAAGCACAGAGCACTGAAGTAGCGACACCCAATGCTGCTAGCACGGGTTCGTCTCAACAAGTGCCTGTTGTTGACCAAGATCCAGCAGAATTAGAGCTGACCGATTGGTGTATCCATGTTTTCGGTTCTTTCTTGAGCGTGTACGAAACTCAGTGGGAATACCAATACGGTAGTGAACCAAGCGGTAAGTTTCTTGAGTTTGCCCACTCTGTTGACTCAGACGGCCTTAACCGCGTGCTAATGCACTGTCATGAACGTATTCAACTTGGCAACAGTTGGCCGCCGCAAATGGGTGAGCTTTGGATTCTAAAGGATTCATTAACAGAAGAAGAGCTGCTTGATAGCCGCATTCGTGTGTTGTCACGCACAGCTGTTAACAACATTGAAAAGTGGCTTATCCAAAACAAGCTGTACGACTTGAAACGCACCGCTGAAAACAAGCTTGATGGCCTGTTTAAGAAGTACTATTTGGAAGCAAAACGTTTAGATGAGAAAGGCATGCTAGAAACTGAATTACCGCAGTTCCTCCTTGCTGCTAACTCCGTAAAGAACCTAAACGATTTAAAACGTGAAGAGTACGAAAGCCAACACGGCAAAGCGATTAACCCAAGAATTCAGAAAATTCTAAACAGTAAAAAGTAGCCTTCGGGTCTACGGTCTACGGTCTACGGTCTACGGTCTACGGTCAGAAAATACCGTCAAGATTACCCGGTCAATAGATACAAAAATGCCAGCTATCAAGCTGGCATTTTTTATGAGTTTTTATACCAATCACAGTAAGTAAATGATCATAAATAGCGCCGAAAAAAGGCTTGAGAACAAGGCAGCAATTTTTGATAAGTAGTTATTCTACAATCAAAATTTCTAACGAAGTTATCGAGCGTTTTAACTAGCTAGGATGAACAGTTATTTACTACGATTGGTATTATAAACCCATCAAACAATTATCCGACCGCTATTTACGATCGCCTTACTGATTAATTACAGTAGGTGGATAGTTGCGTTTAGAGAGAAAACGCCTGAGTCGTCATCTTTCATGTTGAAGTTTTGGTAGCTAGCGCCTACAGATAGTGGGCCAAAGATGAAGTATTCTGCGCCTACACCGTACATGATATCAACTTCGTCTTGCTTGAAGCCGTTCGCTTTAAGCTCGTAAGAGTGAAGACCACCCTTCGCGTATACGTGAAGAGGACCAAAGTCGATGCTTGGTTTGATTGCTAGGTAAGTTGTGCTTGCGTCTAGTTTAGTCAGTGTTTGGTTGCCGTATTTAACACTGTCGAAAGAACCTAGATCCCAGTAACCCGCTTCAACACCAATAAATGGAAGGATGCCCGTACCCACGTGGATACCCATCGCTGTCTCTTCTTGATTACCTAATGAGTTTTGACCACCCATTGCGCCGCCGTACAACCAAGAATCAGCCATCGCTGTTGAAGATGCACCTAGCAGTGCTAGAGCCAATAACGTTTTTTTCATATTCGACCTTTTTCGTCCTGTTGGCAGGCCTTGCGTGGTAATGAATTGCCACCAAGTCGCCCTGTATGTAATAACTATTCAATTAGTAATGCAATAAGCAAGATTTATACCCAAACCTTGCCATTGCGTCTAGCTTTATTCGTTTAGCAAGCATCAATCGCGTTTTTAACACGCTTATCTGATACTGGGTAAGGTGTACCGAGTTGCTGTGCGAAGAAGCTTACACGAAGCTCTTCTATCATCCAACGCACCTCTTTTACATTTTCTGGAACCGCGATCCCTTTTGGAATTTTATTCAGCAGCTCTTTGTAATCATTCATTATAGAGTCCACTTTGATCATATGAAGGCGATCTTTATTCGGGTCAATCGGCAGTTTTTCCATTCGGCGCTCTATCGCTTTCATATAGCGTAGAATATCCGGCAAGCGTTTCCAGCCGCATTCTGTGGCAAACCCCTTAAAAATCAAACCTTCTATTTGAGCTTTAATGTCTGAAAGCGCAAATGCCATTGAAAGATCGACACGCCCTTTCAGCTTCTTACTGATGGCGAATGCCGTGGTTAAGATGGTTTCAACCTGTTGAGCAATCTCAACAACTGTGTCATCTAACTCTGCACGTACGTGTTCTTTTAGAGCTTCAAACTGCTCTGGCTCCCAAACTATGCCGCCCTTCTGCTCAATCAGCTTATCAATACCACAAGCGATACAGTCATCGATAAGATCGAGCACCTGTCCGTATGGGTTGAAGTACAAACCGAGCTTAGATTTGTTCGGTAAATTCGAGTGCAAGTATTTGATCGGCGATGGTACGTTCAACAGAATTAAACGACGCTGACCCGATTTCATTGCAGTGATCTGCTCTTGTTCTGTTTCGAACAATTTGATCTCTACGCTGTCTTTGGTGTCCACCAGTGCTGGGAAGGCTTTAACATCATAGCCACCACGTTTCTGTTGGTAGACTTTTGGTAACTCACCAAAGCTCCACGTATGCAGGTTTTGCTGCTCGATGTCATCGTCTGCCACTTTAGAAAGTGTTTCTTGAACCTTGTCTTTCAGGCTCTCTTTCAACTCATGCAGGTCTTTCTGCTCTTTCAGTTTGCGCTTGCGATGATCCACAGCACGGAATGTTACCTTTAAGTGCTCTGGAATCTGGTCTAACTTCCAGTCATCACGTACCACTTCCACACCGGTCATGCGGCGCAGCTCTTTCTCAAGGGAATCCAATAGTGGAGCTTCAAGCGGCGTAACACGAGCCAAGAACGCATCAGCGTAGTTTGGCGCAGGCACAAAGTTACGGCGTAGCGTTTTTGGTAACGACTTAATTAGGCTAATCACCAGTTCCTGACGTAGGCCTGGGATCTGCCAATCAAAACCGTTCTGGTCTATTTGGTTCAAGATAGGCAGCGGAATGTGTACCGTTACACCATCGTTGTCGTCGCCCGGCTCAAATTGGTAGCTCAGCTTCAGCTTGATACCATTTTGATGCCAGAAGTTCGGGTAATCCAAATCAGTAACGTGGCTAGCATCGCCTCGGAACAGCATCGACTTTTCAAAGTTAAGCAGTTCCGGTGTTTTCTGGCTGGTCTTCTTCCACCATGTATCGAAGTGACGGCCTGAAACTGCCTCTTCACCCACACGTTGGTCATAGAAGTCGAACAGTTCATCATCGTCGATCAAGATGTCACGACGACGCGATTTATGTTCTAGCTCTTCCACTTCTTGTAGAAGCTTACGGTTTTGTTTGAAGAAGGCATGTTTAGTTTCCCACTCACCTTCAACAAGTGCGCTACGTACAAACAGCTCACGGCTGACGGTTGCGTCAATCGCACCATAGTTCACTAAACGTTTCGGGATGATTGGGATTCCGTAAAGCATCACTTTTTCGTGAGCCATTACCGCCGCTTGTTTCTTCGACCAATGTGGTTCGCTGTAGCTGCGTTTAATCAAGTGTTTCGCTAATGGCTCAATCCATTCAGGCTGAATTTTGGCGATAACACGGCCCCAAAGTTTTGAGGTCTCCACAAGCTCAGCAGACATGATCCACTTAGGCTGTTTCTTAAATAGGCCTGACGCAGGGAAGATATGGAAGCGTGCGTTACGAGCACCTTGATATTCATTCTTCTCTTGGTCTTTCATACCAATGTGCGAAAGCAGACCTGATAGCAGTGACATGTGAATGCCATCGTAGCTGCCCGGTTCTGTATTCAGCTTGGTATCTAATTCACGCATCGCTTGGTGAATTTGGAAATACACATCTTGCCATTCACGGATACGTAAATAGTTCAGGTAATCTTGCTTACACTGTTTGCGGAACTGGTTACTCGACAGCTCTTTTTGTTGCTGCTTAACGTAATCCCAAAGGTTCACAAACGTGATGAAATCTGACTCTTTGTCGAAGAAGCGCTTGTGCTTATCGTCAGACGATTGTTGCTTGTCTGATGGACGCTCACGCGGGTCTTGAATCGACAATGCAGAGGCAATCACCATTACTTCGTGCAAACAGCGGTTGCTTGGCGCTTCAATCACCATACGCGCTAAACGTGGATCAATCGGTAGCTTAGCGAGCTTACGACCAATCGCGGTTAGCTTCTTCTTGTCGTCGCCATGGTTCTTGTTTTTGTTCGCTGACGGTTCAACGGTCGCGATCGCACCGAGCTCTTCAAGCAGCCTTACACCATCTTGAATATTGCGCTTATCGGGCGCTTCAACAAATGGGAATGCTTGAATGTCGCCTAGGCCTAACGCTGTCATCTGAAGGATAACCGATGCTAGGTTAGTACGAAGAATCTCAGGGTCAGTAAACTCTGGGCGTGATTCAAAATCTTCCTCAGAGTACAGGCGAATACAGATACCTTCAGCAACACGACCACAACGACCTTTACGCTGGTTAGCACTCGCTTGAGACACTGGCTCAATCGGTAGGCGCTGTACTTTGGTACGGTAGCTGTAACGGCTGATACGCGCCGTACCCGGGTCGATGACATACTTAATACCCGGAACGGTTAACGAGGTTTCTGCCACGTTGGTCGCCAGAACGATGCGTCGACCAGTATGAGACTGGAAGATACGGTTCTGTTCACCCGCAGAAAGGCGTGCGTAAAGCGGAACAATTTCGGTATCACGCAAGTTACGTTTACTTAAAGAGTCCGCGGTATCACGAATCTCACGCTCACCGTTCATGAAGATCAAGATATCGCCTTGGCCTTCATCACACAGCTCATCCACCGCTTCAAAGATACCTTCGATTTGATCGCGGTCTGAATCACTGTCATCACCACCTAGTGGGCGGTAACGCGTATCTACTGGGTAAGTACGGCCTGACACTTCAATGATCGGCGCGTTGTCAAAGTGCTTCGAGAAACGCTCAGGATCGATAGTCGCCGACGTGATAATCACTTTCAAGTCAGGACGCTTTGGTAGAAGCTCTCTCAAGTAACCCATGATGAAGTCGATGTTCAGGCTACGTTCGTGCGCTTCATCGATAATGATGGTGTCGTACTGGCTTAAGAAACGGTCGTGTTGAATTTCCGCCAGTAGAATACCGTCGGTCATCAATTTGATTTGGGTGTTTTCAGAAATTTGGTCGTTGAATCGAACCTTGTAACCAACGAATTCACCCAACTGCGTTTCCATCTCTTCCGCAATACGGTTTGCAACCGAACGCGCCGCAAGACGACGAGGCTGAGTATGACCAATTAGGCCAAAACGACCTCGGCCAAGCTCAGAACAGATCTTGGGTAACTGAGTAGTTTTACCCGACCCCGTTTCACCCGCCACGATAACTACTTGGTTTTCAGCAATGGCTTTCGCAATATCATCGCGCTTTTGGCTTACTGGGAGAATCTCTGGGTATTCGATGGTTGGTTTCTGCGCAGCACGCTGAGTTGCCGTCATCATTGACTTGGCAATATCTAACGCAATCTCATCGAAGACAGCATGCTTAGATTGTTCGTTCTTGATTTTACTCGCGCCAGTAATTCGCTTACTCAAACGGAAGCGATCACGCATCATACATTCGTGGAGCGCTTTACGAAGAGATACTGGGCTATTCTGAGATGATTTTGTCTTTGTCGCTGACTGTTCAGCTTTCTTGGCATTTGCTTGTTCAGCATTTAATTGTTTAGCAGGTCGGTTCGATGCAGGCTTATTTGATTTCGCTTCGTTCTGTGGAGAACTTGGCTGTGCTGCATTCTTGTTGTTATCTGCTTTTTCCGGAGACGAAGTCAAAGCGTGTCCTATTCTTGTACTTATTAAACTCGCGCGATTATATCACAAGTCTCAAACAAAAAAGCCTGACAACAAAGGGAAAACCTTTTGCTATCAAGCTGATTAGTCACTCTCACGTTAGTAAAAGCGATGGAAGCGTGACGAACGCAAACCGAATGTTTTAAAAATCACAGTTAAAAACTAAACGCTAAAAACGCCTGTTATAAACTGCCTGCTAAAAACCGCGCTTAAAACTCGTACTGTAGATAAACCGTATTGTAGTTACTGCCGCCTTTGATTCGACCAAACTGAGAGGCGTTTTCAAAAATAGCAGAACGGTGATGCAACGAATAGCCGAACCATAAGTTGTTCAGGTCATTCTTACTCATTAAGTCACCTACGTTTACATCGACCGAAAAGTCGAGGTAATTAAGCAAATGGCTCCCGTTATAACCTTTCTCTTTCATCTCTTTCGCTTCGATGTAAGTCAGCGAATCGATGTAAGACATACCTTCTGCCACACCAACACGCCATTGAGTTGGCCAGTCGAAAGTGTAATACGCTTTAATTGCGACAATGTATTCGGTGCTGCTTGACTGAACATCTGAACTCCAGTGATGCGCGATACCTGGCGTTAAGTAGATGTCCAATGGGAAACCGAAGATCTCATCGGTTAACGGGTGACCATAGAAGAAGGAGGTCAACTGATTGTTGTATTCGTCTTTCTCCCTGTTGAACTTCATGATGTCGCCAATATTCGATGGCGTCGCCCAGCCGTGTGCAACACGTAAATACGGCGCATTGCTCAGCTTAGGTTTTGGCGCTTTGGTTTTATCATTGAAAAAGCCAAAACCAAGGTAAAGTTCGCCTTGATAACGGTCTTCAACAATCGACGAATCGTAAGCGTTGTCATCCAGTCGAGTCACACTGGTTGAACCCAATAAGTATAAGTTCGAAACCACATGGTAACGCGCTTCTACACCGACATTCAGGTCCACACCTGCGCCGATGGTTTCATTGGCTGCTGAGTAATACTCGCTGTTGAAATCCGCACTTTTATAGCGCAGTGTCGCACGCGGAGTGAACTCCCAGTCTCCGGTTTCATACTTAGCTTTCGCACGTAAGTTACCGTGGAAGTTGTATTCACTGTCACTCATAAACTCTGTCTCAAGAGTCCATTGTTCATCCAGTTGATACGTTAACTGGGCACCGAAGTCCGCTGTATCGCCTTCAATAGCGTTCTGTTCAGAAGCTGGAATGTCAATAAAGCGCATGCGAGAGATAGCATTAAGAGACCATTTCTCGTCATCGGGTTGATAAAGGTAAGCACCCATCTCAGTTCCATCAATGAACACATAGTCGTTCTTGAAAAATAGCATTGGAACAAAAGAGCTAACCGTTTGGTCGCCACCTGACGTGTCGTAAGGAATACTTGCCGTACGAAACATTGCAACGATGCCCCACTCTTGCTCTTCAGCGGCCCACGCATTCGTACTTAGGAAAACGCTACTGACGAAAACAACGCCCGACGAAGCGAGAGTCGGTAAATATTTGAGCTTCATTCTTATGTAATTACTCTTTGTAATAAATTTTGTGTTACTGAATAGACATTTATTAGCCATAACGGCTAACTAATTTTAGGTTTGAGCGGCATTGACCGTTACAATGTAGAATATTCTCGGTTAAATGAAAGCATTGTGAAAGTCTCCGAATTACAAAACATTATAGATCACTTACCCAAAGATTCCGATCCGGATATTGTTATTGGTGAGGCATGGTTGCCCGAGCGTTTGGTGAATACCAACCTAGACGGCGACATGCTATTTCTTGAGTTCGACAATGCCCCAGAAGACAATCAAGGGGATGAGGAAGGCCGTGGTTTTGTTGAACACGAAATTGCTATGATTCGTGAAAAACTGGAGCAAGTGTTAGACGACACATCCGATACCAAGACCAAAGCCGATGCCCTATTGGCAATATTTCTAATGGGTCATGAACTTTCTAGCTCGGAAGTTATCGAACTCCTTGAAGCAGATGGTTCTGAAACACCTGAGTCTGAAATGATCGCGCCTGACATAACAGAGCCTGAAACGAACAAGCTCGAAACAAAACAACACCACGACGACTAGCCACCAACGATTTTAGGTACCGTATTGAAACCCTCTACGACATCATCTCTTCCCCTGTTACTCGCCGGACCCATTTTAAGAAAAACGACTGCAACTGAAGTCGTACTTTGGTTAGCCACCAGCTCGCCTCTGACAGGCAGAGCCGAACTTCATACTCAAGAAATAGACGATTCTGAAGCAGCACAAGACCAGCCGTTTTATACCTCATCGCTTGAAGATCATGATTCGATTCAAATCGGTACACATGCGTGGGTAACGCTCATCCGCTTACAAGGTGAGTTCCCGACGAATACACCTCTAGAGTATGACGTTCACACAGAGTCAGGCTCATTAAAAGAGCTCGCACCTCACCTTGTTTACAACGGTAAATCTCGCGTTGAGTTTAAGATATCGACCTCGGCTGATTACATTCTTCATGGCTCTTGCCGTAATCCACATCATCCAAGCAAAGACAGCCTAGTCGCAGCAGATAACAAGATGGCCGATCAAACCGTCGCTGAAAGACCCGATATGCTGATGATGAGCGGCGATCAGATCTACGCTGACCATGTGGCAGGCCCAACACTTGATGCTATTCAGCAAGTGATTCAATTGCTTGGCCTAGTGGGAGAGAGCTTACCGACTGACTCGCAAGTTAACCGAATCAACAGCAGTGACGCCTTGTTTGAGAGCGAATATCACTTATATCAACGTGATAAGTACTTGCCACACCACACCACTTCAGAATCCATGCTCGATAAGTTCTTCCCGAATCGTGGCGTACCGATTTTTAGCTCTACCGATTGTGAAAACCACTTGGTCACGCTGTCTGAGTTTATCGCGATGTACCTGTTAGTTTGGTCGCCGACACTGTGGCAGTGTGTCAATCGAGAGCGCTTAATTGAGAATAACTTCACTCAAGGTGGACGCCAATTAACACCGACTGAGCAGCAACAGTGGCGTGATGAAAGCGTCATCATGGATGATTTCATTGCTGGCTTACCGCAAGTACAACGTCTGTTCGCACATATCCCTACGTACATGATCTTTGATGATCACGATGTGACCGATGATTGGAACCTTACCGTGGGTTGGGAACATGCCGTAGACCAAAACCAGTTCGCAACTCAAGTCATTGGTAACGGCCTTGCGGCCTACTGGATGTGTCAGGGCTGGGGTAATAAACCGGAGAGCTTCGACGAGACATTCATCGAGCAAGCAAAACAGCTTTTTATCGATCAACAGCGCGTTCTTAAACAAACGCATGACGTTGAACAAACGGACAACCTTAAACAAACGAACAGTGAAACCGGCGATGCCGCGACTACTCACTCTGTTAGCGACATCGAGCCAAACAAGCATCGAGCCTTCATTGAGATGTTGAGTCGCTTTGAGGAGTGGCATTACACAATAGATACTTCACCCAAAGTCATTGTGTTGGATACCCGAACCCGTCGCTGGCGTTCGGAATCTCGTATGAATAAACCTTCAGGTTTGATGGACTGGGAGGCCTTGATTGAATTTCAACATCAATTGATGCATCAAGATAAAGTCGTGATCGTTTCAGCTGCACCGATGTTTGGCGTGAAGTTTATTGAAACATTGCAAAAGATGGCGACTACAATTGGTAAGCCATTGGTGATTGACGCTGAAAACTGGATGGCACATCCGGGCAGTGCCAATACGCTGATCAGTATCTTTACCCATACCAAAACACCGACCAATTTCGTGGTGCTTTCGGGCGATGTTCACTACTCCTTTGCTTACGATATCAAGCTTAGATACCGCCGAAATAGCCCGAACATTTATCAAATCACCTGTAGTGGCATTAAAAATCAATTCCCAGCGCCGCTGCTTAAATTCTGTGATGTGTGGGACCGCCTGTTATACAGTCCTCGCTCAGTTTTGAACTATTTCACCAAGCGAAAGCGCTTAAAGATCGAGAAGCGGAGCCCAGACAATCAAACCTTCTATCGCCTTTCAAACCGAAGTGCGATTGGTGAATTAAGGCTAGATGAGGATGGTAAACCACTGTCGATCACAACACTTAGTGGTGACGGTAAAACCACCCGCTTTCCTGAACCTTACTAGGGCGTGTTGACCTTTCGAGCTAATTTTTGCAGCGAGTTGCTGGGTATTTATACAAGGCAGAGGCTTCGATGTGTAGCTAGCCTACATGAGAAGCCGATAACGTAGTAGAAATGACCAGC
>NZ_JBGONU010000027.1:0-48786 GCF_041439295.1 Vibrio sp. 1F253
ATTAGTGATTGTACTCACTTAACTCAGTGTCCAAAACTGCTGGTGCGGATCACTAGGCCATAAGCTGCTAGATAAGATAGATAAGATAGAATAAGTAACGCCCCAAGACTTATAGAGAAAAAGCGAGCGGGATCACAGCATTAATGGAGTGCTGACGGATAGATACTCGTAGGCTTTTTATCATTATGTATTCCTGAGATACTGAACAAAATTCATTTTAGGGCGGAACGTTTTAATAACTGCGCTTTTCCCTGTCATTCAAACATACTGCTCGCTATAGGTTGATTGCTTTCCTGTGTAGGGTGCTATTAGCCGAGTTAGGATAAAATATTTTATGAGTACAATGGGAATCGCAATTGGTGCGACCGCTCTTTCGTTAATACTTATTGCTGTTTGGTTGGTCTCTTTGTCGCTAAGAAAAAAGCGCTTGGAACAAGAACGTAAAGCTCGCGCCGTCGCTTACCGAAAAGCGATTGAAAAAGCACGTATCCAAGAGCAAAAAGATCGTCAATTTAAGGCTGAAACAGGGCATGTGCCGTCGATTCTGTATTTGGCGAAAGAGGCCGAACGAGTCAATCTTAAGGAAGCTCTGTATTGGTACGATAAAGCTGCCCATTTAGACAATGTCAACGGCATGTACGGCATTGTGCGTCTGAGTATGAAGTGCAAAGAAGACCTAATTTTAAGAGAAAAGGCCAATTTTTGGCAGTTAGCGATATCAGCACTGGATAATGATCCGCTTGCAAAATTCGAGGTGGGTAAAGCACTCGTGTTTGGTCGCGGAGTTGAGAAAAACCTTCCGAAAGGCAGCGCCTATATTGAAGAGTCTGCAGTTAGTGGTAACACCGAAGCGATGCTTTTCATGGGGGATTGGTGTTTAGATAGAGAGAACCCAGATTATTCTCCAGAAAGCTCTTTCATGTGGTACAGAAAAGCGGCTGAAAAGAATAGCCTAGACGGAAAAATCAAATTGGGTATGAGCTATTTGAACGGTGTTGGTGTTGTCGCTAATCATCGTGAAGCGGTTTACTGGTTTGAAACGGCAGCTGAAAAAAACTGTGCAGAAGCGATGTTTAAAGCCGGTGAGGCGTGGATTGACCATGGTGAGCACGGCAATGCTATCGCGTATATCTGGTTATTCTTATCGGCTCATTTTGGCTATGCGGATGCGAGGTATTTGAGAGATAAAGTTGGTGGGGATCTTGGTGTTGATGCCGTTGTGGGGTTACAGGCTCTGACTAAGCCAATAATGACCAAGTTGACGCAAGAAGCAATCACCAAGCACTCTATCGTTAAAGCGCTCAACAAGCTCTACAAACGCGATATCCCAGTACATAAGAAAGTGAAAGAAGCCTCTGACGAAGAGGGTGATGAGTTAGGTGTCGATAAGGCGGATTTGGATACTGAAGCCTCAAATGCTCAAGCTTCAAGTGCTCAAGGTTTAAATGGCAACAATCACCAACAGGCGGCTGAAAACCATGATGGTGACAAGGCAAGCGCAAATCGAGCATCACAAGATAAGCAAGCTAACTCTAATAGCGGTTCTTTGGACTTTAGCCAACCGGCAGTCGAGTCTAACTGGAAGAGCAATTAATAAACCGTGTTTATGAGTTATTACCTGTATTCTGAACATGACTGAAACGAGTAGTTCTACAATTTAAAAGATCCAACGATGTTATATGAGTGTAGATGTTATAACTGACTGTATTAAGCCGCTAAGGTGATCCGTTATTCATACGGTAGGTGTTATATCAATCGTAGTAAATAACTGGTCACCCTAGCTTGCTAAAACACTCGATAACTGCGTTAGTATTTTTGATCACTTACTTACTGTGATTGGTATTATTGACTGCGGCGGGTAAAGCACTCAAACAAAAAAAGGGAAGCATCTGCTTCCCTTTTTGTTTATGTACGATTTGCTTTTTAGAGCTTAGAGCTTAGAGCTTAGAGCTTAGAGCTCAGAACTGTTTAGGTTCAGAGCAGCTAAAGGCTTATTGCTCTTTGTTTTGCTCGGCTTTACATACAGCAGCAGTGAACACTACGTCTGTTGAGCTGTTAAGCGCCGTTTCAGCTGAATCTTGAATCACACCGATAATGAAACCAACCGCTACAACCTGCATCGCTACATCGTTTGAAATACCGAATAGGCCACACGCTAGCGGGATAAGCAGTAGTGAACCGCCAGCAACACCCGATGCGCCACATGCTGAAACTGCAGCAACAAGGCTTAGTAGAATCGCAGTGAAGATATCAATCTCAATACCCATAGTGTGTACAGCAGCAAGCGTTAACACAGTAATGGTGATTGCAGCGCCTGCCATGTTGATCGTTGCGCCTAGAGGAATCGATACAGAGTAAGTATCTTCGTCTAGCTTTAGCTTCTTACAAAGGTTCATGTTCACTGGGATGTTTGCAGCGCTTGAACGAGTGAAGAATGCCGTTACACCAGATTCACGAATACATTGCAGTACAAGTGGGTATGGGTTTTGTTTTGTTTTAATAAATACAAGCAGTGGGTTAACCACAAGTGCGATGATCAGCATTGAGCTTAGTAGTACTGCTAGTAGTTGACCGTAGCTTGCCAGTGCATCGAAGCCTGTTGTTGCGAATGTTGCAGAAACAAGACCGAAGATACCGAATGGCGCAAGGCGAATAATGAAGCGAACAATGTGTGAAACACTGTGGCTTAGGTCTTCGAAAACCGCTTTGGTTGTTGCAGATGCGTGGTGCAGAGCAAGACCAAGACCGATTGCCCAAGCAAGAATACCGATGTAGTTCGCATTCATTAGTGCGCTAACTGGGTTGTCTACAAGCTTGAATAGAAGCGTATGAAGAACTTCTGCAATACCTTGAGGAGGGTTAGCACCTTCAGCGCCAGCAACCAGTGTCAAGGTGGTTGGGAACATGAAGCTCAGTACTACAGCAGTCAGTGCAGCAGAGAACGTACCAATCAGGTAAAGCACAATGATTGGACGCATATGAGTATGCTGACCTTTCTTTTGGTTTGCGATAGAAGCTGCAACAAGAATGAATACTAAAATTGGGGCAACAGCTTTCAGAGCACCAACAAACAGGCTACCTAATAGGCCTGCATCTTGAGCTGCTGAAGGAGAAACCATGGCGAGAACGACACCGAAAACAATACCAGCAAGGATCTGTAGAACGAGATTTCCACGAGCGATGCGGGCGAGCATGTTGTGATTTTGCATAAAATACCTGCAATTGTTAATTTATTATAGTGATGTATCTTTTTATGAAGTTGTACCAAATCCAACTATACACTAGCGGAATTGGCGGTCATATTAGCGGGATCTAACAGGGTGTCTAGGGATAGTTTACTTTTAGGGTTATTGTTTGCGCTATGTGGTGTTTTTAGAGCTAAATGTTAAACAAATGTATTTTGATTGAGCTATAAATCTGCTGATTCTCATTTGATAGATTCAAAACACTGCAAATGTAGAAATGTAAACGGCTATAGGAAAGAACATTGTGTGCATAAATAACCGCACCATTATCAAATTGAAACAAAAAGCCCCACGTGATTAACACGATGGGGCTCATTGTCTTAAATTAAAGTTATCTTAAGTTAGGTTATCTTAAATACAGCTTATAGCCGTTAACCTTAAACCTTAGTCAGACGCTTTTTTAAGATTGCGGCCTTCTGATTGTACGGTTTTGTACATCTTGAAAAGCTGCTTATTGCTGGCGCGTTGTTCCGCTAACGAGGCGCCATTTCGGGCTTGTTCTCGCAATAACTTTCGATAGTTAGTAAATCGTCGCTCAGACAATTCTCCACTTTCAATCGCCTTGCGTATCTTGCACCCCGGTTCTGATTCATGATGACAATCAGAGAATCGGCAATGCATGGCTAACTCTTCGACATCAGAAAAGGTTTCACTCACGCCTTCAGCGCAGTCAGCAAGTTGTAGCTCTCGCATTCCTGGAGTATCGAGTAGTAAGCCGCCCGATGTTAGCAGGTGGAGCGATCGTGATGTGGTTGTGTGTCGGCCTTTGCTATCGTCTTCACGAATGCCACCTGTGGCTTGTTCAGCCTCACCAAGTAATGAGTTGACTAAGGTAGATTTACCCACACCGGATGAACCCATTAAAGCCACAGTCTTGCCCGTTTTACACCAAGGCGACAAAACTTGAGTTGAGTCTTGGTCTAGGCTATTCACCGCTTCGATCATCAGCATAGAATCTAAGCTTTGCACTTGTTGTACTTTGTCTTCGTAGTCATCACACAAGTCTTTCTTGGTGAGTACGATAACGGCTTCAACCTGTGCTTCATTGGCGAGCGCTAGGTAGCGTTCAATACGGCTTAGATTAAAGTCGTTATTTAACGAAACCACGATAAAAACCGTGTCGATGTTAGCTGAGATATATTGTTCAGCGACACGGCTACCTGCAGCTTTACGGCTGAAGAGTGATTGACGGTCTAATAAACGGCCGAATTGCAGTTCAGAGTTCAAGATTACCCGTCGCCTACCGTCATTGAGGGTTGGTTTTGATGGATAGGGAGAGCGATTTCGCCTTGTTCTGACGCTAGTGTATAGCCGCTGCGATGGTGCGCAGTAATACGAGCAATGACGGATTGGTCATAGTCTTCGAGTGTCAGTTGTTGTTGGAATACAGGTTGCCATCCAAGTTGTTGAAGTGACATTGGATTAGAAAATGCGTTTTGTGAATTCATGTCTATTTACCCAGACGTGCGAGCTTTCTTTTCTTGTGAGAGCATTAAAGTATTATCACTGCATTAAAGTCTTATGAGAGCATTAACTTCTTGTGAGCTCTCTTATTGTTGATGAGATCAAAAGAGTTAATGAGACCAAAAAGCGTTGCTGAGATTAAAAGCGTCGAGACGCCAAAAATGTTTTGAGTTTGGGTCGAATTCAAATAGATAGGACCCCGGATTGAGTCATGCTTTACAGGCATGCAGGAATTGATCACTTACGATCAATAGTAAACCGGGTAAAAGTGTGCGGTCGTCAAAGAGTGACGATAAATTGGTCGATCGGTATTTAAGTTGGATTAACCAAACAAGTTAACGCGTTACTTTTACTGCCAGTTTTAGTGTCTTCATTACAATCATCTTCTATTCTCCTTGGTTATTAATGTGGTCAGGCTTTGAATAAAAAGCGAGCTCAGTTTAGCAAAAAGCCACGATGGCGAGAAGTCATCGTGGCTTAAATTATTTCATCGATAGTGAATCTGATTAATGATGATCGTGATTCATCTTTTTCATGCCGCTCATCACTTTCTTCACTGGCGCATCAAAGGTCTGTGTTTCACCGTTTGCGAAGGTCAGTGTCATTTTGATTTGTTCACCTTCTTTTAGGCTGCTTTTTAAGTCAAACAACATGATGTGTAAGCTACCTGGTTTAAGTACAGCTTTACCATTTGCAGGGATGGTGATCGCTTGAACTTGACGCATCTTCATTACGTCGCCATCAACGATAACATCATGAAGTTCAACCTTTCCTGCTGCTGATGTTGTTGCAGAAACAATAGCGCGATCTTTATCGCTATGGTTCATCAGAGTCGTGAATACCGCGCTGTTCACTGCTGAAGGCGGGGTTGCGCGCGCGTACGCGTCATGAACCATAATGTCGTTATTCGCTTGAGCAAGAGGAGTGAGCAATAAGCCTGCTAGAGCAAGTGCTTTTAACTTCATGTTGTTGTCCTTAATTTTTTGTTTTGGTCTGGGACCTGACTTTTTGTTCGAACTTTATTCGTTAAGTTCTTTATTTTTGTACACGTTGTTTCTCGTCGCTGATGACTTGGTACGTTAGCGCGTTAATGTGTTAATAGCTTCAACAATTGGCGCTGGCGTTAACGTATGCGGCACTTTGGTAATCAGCGTGCCATCGGGTTTTAAAAAATAGAAATATGAGCTGTGGTCTAGGGTGTATTCCAACTCTGAACCTTCAAGCTTGGTCTTTCTAAAAATAACACCGTAGTTGTGTGCAAGCGTTGTTGTCACATCTAACGGGCCACTTAATCCTTCCATCATTGGGTGGAAGTATTGTGCGTATTCGTATGAGGCTTCAGCGGCATCACGTTCTGGATCGAGAGAAACAAACATCGGGCGAATCTTGGATTTTGCTTCATCAGAAATCTGGTTAAGTGCTCCGGCTAACATTGCTAGAGAAGTAGGGCACACATCTGGACAACGTGTGAAACCAAAATAAACGATACGAATTCTGTCATCGGTTTGGTCAAAGATTTCAGTTGGCTGGTTATCTTTACCGAAAAGGATTGTCGTGGAGAATTGTTGTTTTGCCGCGTGTTGTTTTTGAGCTTCGTTTTGCCCATCAAGATAACTTTTAACGCCAAAGCCAAGGACAAAAGCGACAACCAATGCTAACGACCAATTTCTACTCATCTTGCCATCCTTATTGCCGGATTTACAGTATCGACACCATCAGTGAGCTCACCGATCCATGTCATCTTGTCTAAAGTACATACAGGTAAAATTACATCACCTTCATAGGTATTATTGTCAATGTTTTTTAATTGAAAACGTGCCGAGCCCATTTCCATCTCTAAACCTGTAAGCGACAGCATTAATGTGTCAGAGGCTGCGCCTTCCCACACTACTTTGATTTTGGTGGGAGCCAGAGGTTGAGCCGTCTCGCGATCAAGTGTCATCGTAACTGTATTTTGCTCACACGATGTGGTGGAAAGCATGCAGTAATCATCTAAGTTAACTTCAGCAGAGGCTCGCTCCATCGCTGATTCAAATTGCTGAATTGCTTGCGGCCCATAAAAGCCTGCCACGAGAGCGATCCCAAGAGCAGCAACCTTTAATGCAGAGTGCATGTCGTGTTCTCATCTAATTTTATAAGAGCGGCGATGTTATCATATCCCTCAATATGTGCTTGTATCAAAAAGTAATTTTGTGCGTATGGTAGAACTAAAAAAGCGAAGCCATTGGCTTCGCTTTTGTCTGTGTCATAGGGGCGTGAGCTTAGTCTTTCTAAGCATTATCCGTTCTAAACGCTTTCCAGAAGTTGGCTGAATGATTAGTCAGCGTTGCGCTCTGCAAATTTCTCTAACCCAAGGACCAGAGCAATCGCTACAAGCATCATCACAATAGCCATTACTAGCTGTGAAGGTTGAGAAGTGACGGCTTCAAAATCAAACGGTGACAAGTTTTCTTGAATCAGAGGAACTTGCTCACCTTTAGAGTTTGTACGCCAGCTGATCGTTTCTTTCCACGGCCAAATCTTCGGCAGTGTACCGATCATCAAACCAGTCAAGAATACTAATGTGAAGTCGCGGAATGAGCGCAATAGCCAAGACAGTACATGTGAGAAAGTCAGCAGTCCGATCACACAGCCCGCAAGGAATAGCGCAAGTACATCGACTTGAAATGATTTAACGGCGCCAAGCACGGGGCCATACATGCCAATCAGGAGCAGAATAAAGCTGCCTGAAATACCGGGTAAAATCATCGCGCAGATAGCAATCGCACCCGCAATCAATACGTTGATGCTGGTTGGCTCCATTTGCAGCGGTTTAAGCACGGTAATGCTATAAGCGAAAGCAACGCCAAGCAGCAAAAACACGAAGCGAATCATATCGCGTTTCTCTACTTGCTTAAGAATATGGAAAACCGACACCAAGATCAGGCCGAAGAAGAAAGACCACAGTGGAACAGGGTGGGTGACTAATAACCAAGAAATCAATTTTGCGAATGTCGTAATGCTCGTGAATACGCCCGCGAACAGTGAAATTAGGAAGAAACCATTGATGTGATTAAACGCGGCTTTGAAGCCTTCGCGTTTCCATAAGCCAAGTACGCTAGGGTTAATTCTGCGAATGCTTTCTAGCAGCGTATCGTAGATACCAGTGATGAATGCGATGGTTCCGCCCGACACGCCAGGAACAACGTCTGCTGCGCCCATTGCCATGCCTTTGAAAAAAGTACTTAAGTAGTTCATTGCTTCATAGAGTTGAGGATGATTTTGTGCAGTATACAAACTTTAGTGTAAAAAAAGTATGAATATGCCTTTGGCGAGGTGCTTTATTACCTCTTTAATTGTAAGGCAATACGTTGATGTGAACATCTGCCTTACATTTAAAATACAACTGCTTGGCGTCTTATTATTATCGGCTTCAGTGAAACTTGTTTTCTATCGATATTGCATCTTGGTTGCATTATGCAAATGCACTTTGCAATTCGCATCATGAATTAGAGGTTTTTATGCGATGCAGGGCGTATAAAACGGCTGAATTAAAGTTGGCACGCTAACTGCATTATATACATTGACCCTTCTTAAGCCGAGGGTTACCTAGCCAACTGACGTTGTTAGTGAACTTATGATTTGTTCACAAATATATAGAGCCAATCGCGATTATTGCGGTTGGCTATTTTTTTGTCTGTCGTTTGGCTCTTTATGATCAGTTATCTGCTATTAACCCCATGCTCCAAACGAAAAAAAAGCCAGTCACCATCGGCGACTAGCTTAAGCTTTTCTCGAATTAATCTCGAATCGTTTAGTACCCCATCAACTGCAGTAAATTCTCCGCTGTGCTGATCGCTTCTTTGCGGTTAGCAATGTTTAGCTTTTGGTAAAGGTTACGGATGTGAGTCTTGATGGTGGTACCTGCTACATCGAGTTCTTGAGCTATCTGCTCGTTACTGAACCCTGAATAAATCAAACCAAGTACTTGCCATTCACGCTGGGTGAGTGGGCTTGTGCGCACAAGTTCAGGAATGTTTGGGTGATTGACTAAGTTTTCAACAAAGTCTTCATCAAAGTGAACCGAGCGGCTGCGTTGGGTGGTCGAGATATCTTTCATGATCTGTTGAGCGCGATGGCGTTCTAAGTCACCTAAGCCAGGCTTGTTGCTCAACTTATCCAAGATATGTCCGATAGTCCCGCCGTCTACTAAGAAGTTGCCGACCATACCGGTTTGGTTAGTCATATGAAGCGCTTCTTCAAGTAGCACGCGTGCGCTGTCTTCATCGTTAATTTGTGTACGTAACACGGCTTCAACGATCAAGTTTCGGTTGGTGTCTGTAATCAGGTGTGAACGCTGGGCTTCACTCTTAAGGAACGTCAGCGCTTCTTCCGCTTCTTCATACTGCTCGAGAATGATGTGAGCGCGAACGATGTTTCTCCATTGCAGTTGGCAGAAGTGGTTGCTTGCCGATTCAGGTCGAACAGCCACATTCAACCAATCACGTATCGCCTCTTTATTGCCTTTTACTTGCCAAAAAAGAATCAAAGAAAGAGAAGCGTTCGCCGTCCAGTCCACGTGGTAAGTCGATTGACGCAAAAGGTGCTGAATTTGGTCGATAAACTTAGATGCTTTATCAATTTCACCGCGACTCAGTGAAATACGAGCCAACATTGAATAACTGTGAAGGTGCTTACTTGGCGAATGGTGACCAAGGATATCCAAGCCTTTGTAACAGCACTCTTCCGCTTCATCTAATCGGTTCCAACACCAGAATATTTGAGCTCTAACACGCAGTAAGAATTCATGCAGAGGCACGTATTTTAGCTGGTGTTCTTCGATCAATTTGAACGCACTGTCTTGCAGCTCGAATGCCGCTTGAACGTAACCCTGTGCAATTAAGATCTCGCTCTGTTGTAGAATCGCCCAAAGCGCTTGGTGGTAAACTTGGTACTGGCGTGCAAGTTTTTCTGTTTGCTGCATCATCGGCAGTGCACGGCTCAAGTTGCCCATTACGTGATTGACTTCACCAACAACAGACGTGGCGACAATTCGGCTACGATAAACGGTGGTGTTCAGCTGACTTAGCGAAAGCTCTGCCAATTCTAAGGCTTTTTCAGGTTCATTACTGTTAATCGCAACTTGCGCGCGTAGGGCGTTGTATTGCCCTTGCTGTTGAGTGTCGAGTTCAATATTTCGAGCTTGATATTGTGTTTCAGCCTCTTCCAATAATGTCCCTACTTGTTCGTAGCGGTGCTGACTTTGTGCTAGCCAAGCTCGTAACATGGACAGTTTAGGGGCGCTGTAAAGTTGATCCGTAGTCAGTTGCTTGATCGCCATCTCTAACGAGGAAAGCTCGCCTTGGTTGAACATCGGCCAACCGTGGTCTGTCAGTATTTGAATGATCAGTTCTGGGTCTTCAGCGCGCTGTGCATGGCGTAGTGCTTGGTGTGGTGTGTCTTGTTTAATCCACGCCTTCGCGGCACTTCGGTGCAACTCTGCTTCTTGTTGAGGGATTCGAGCTTGACGCTCATGTGCCAAAAATTCACCAAACAGGTTATGGAAACGATACCAGTTCTTTTCGCCTTCAAGCGGGTAGATGAATAAACCGAATCGATTTAATGATTCGATCATACCCAGTGCGTCTTCACGCTGCGTTAGCGCACAAACCAGTTCGTCGTTGAAGTGGTCAAGCACTGAACACTGCATCAAGAACTGTCGAGTTTCTTTGTCTAACAGGTCGAAAACCTCTTCAACCAAGTAGTCCCAAAGATGGGCTTGATTAAAGTGGGAGAAGGACTCAGCAGACTGCGCCAGCGTGCGTTTTTGATGTTGGGCTTGTAGCGCAATAAGTTGAAGTGCAGAAGGCCAACCCTCTACATAGGTACAAATACTGTCTGCCGTTGTGTCATCAATACCATCGGCAACACGCTGATTAAAAAAGCGCGTCGTCTCTTCGGTATCAAAAGCCAGCGAGTCATTACCTAATTCGATCATTAAGTCTCGAACGCGCAGGTTTGCCGTACCTAGGGGTGGTGTACCACGACTGGTTACAACTAGCGTGAGATTGTCGGGCATGTGTTTGAGGAAAAAGCGCATTGCTTCTTGAATGTCATCATTGTTGACTAAATGGTAGTCGTCTAAAACAAGAAAACATTCATGATGATAGTCCGACATCTCGGCGAATACTTCGCTCAATAAAGAATGCAGCGATGAAAACTGTCGTTTCTCTGCCAGTTTTTGGGCATTGGGACAGGAATTTTGAGTCGCTTTATTGAGTGATTGGAGTAGGTAGTTGATAAAACGGAAGGCATCGTTGTCACTATCATCGATGCTGTACCAACCCACATTCGGCTTATCTAACAGCCACTGTGCAGCCATGGTGGTCTTGCCATAGCCCGCAGGAGAACGGAACAATACAAGCTTATAGCAATCTGCGTTCTGGAGCAGATCGAGAACCCTAGGTCGTAGGATTGCATTATGTAAGCGGCCGGGACGAGTCAGTTTCGAAGGGATCCACATGTCGAAGTTTTTCACCTATTCCGTGGCGTATGTTTTGGGGATTCTAAAACCGTAAAAGAGTTGCCCAATCACATCTGCCTAATTACTTAAGTCTGTGCTTATGTTACGTGAAGAAAAATGGCACCGACTATGATTCTCCTCAGAAACCTTGCGGTCTTGCATGTTTTTGGCTTTCTACGCCCTTAATTTGAGACTTTGCTCACGTTGCGTGGTGGTTTGTGAATGTGACTTTGTTCGGTCTTACACTGAGATTTATGCAAAAGATGAGATATGGAAAATAATTTCGTGATCTCAAGCTCAGATTTGCTAATCAGTTTATTCCGGTTAAATAAAACTCACATCAATTAACGTTAAGTTATCGAACGGGAGCTTGTGATCTTAGTCACTCCAACTTTTTGTTCGAAGTTAGAACATGAGAGTCAGATCACTAACCTTACATCGGTACGCCCCCTACGCCCTCTCATCTACTCCTAGTTAGTCGTATTAACGGGAGGATGTTTAGTTAATGGTGACCATGCACGATATGTCACAGATGAATTAGAACTATTAAAAGCGAGATTTCTGAAATGAAACCAACTCAGCAAAAAACTTTCGATAAAGTGTCGTTCCAAGAAAGCGTTAAAAAGCATTTATCTGCAACTTACGCAACAACGATTGAAACAGCAGATAGCCGCGCATGGTACCTAGCAATGGGGCGTGCGCTAGCAGAATTGACAACATTTGATCTGCTAGAAACTGAAAATGATGAAAAAATCAAAAACGCGAAGAGCGTTAACTACCTTTCATTAGAGTTTTTGATTGGTCGTCTAACAGGTAACAATCTGATCAGCATGGGTCTGTACGAACAGATTACTCATGCAATGGAAGAGCTAGGCCAAAACCTAACTGACCTTCTAGAAGAAGAACGCGACCCATCGCTAGGTAATGGTGGTCTTGGTCGTCTTGCTGCATGTTTTATGGATTCTTGTGCTGCACAAGAGTACCCAACAGTAGGCTACGGTCTTCACTATGAATACGGCCTATTCAAACAGTCTTTCCAAGATGGTCGTCAACAAGAAGCACCAGACGCATGGCGTGGTGTTGAAGGTTACCCATGGGAAGTCGCTCGTCCAGAGCTAGCACAACACATTGGTTTTTACGGTCATGTAGAAGTTGAATTCATCGACGGTAAAGAAGTTCGTACTTGGGTTCCAGGTATGGAAGTAAAAGCAATGCCTTGGGATCTACCTATCGTAGGTTACGAGTCAAACACGGTTTATCCATTGCGTCTTTGGGAATGTCAGGCAATTGCACCATTCTCACTAGCAAGCTTTAACAACGGTGATTACTTCGAAGCGCAACACTCGCTAATCGATGCAGGTAACATCACTAAAGTACTTTACCCGAACGACAACCACGAGAAAGGTAAGACACTGCGCCTAATGCAGCAGTACTTCCACTCAGCAGCGTCTGTTCGCGATATTCTACGTCGTCACGAAGCAGCAGGTTTCTCTCTAGAAGATCTGCCTAAACAAGAAACGATTCAGCTTAACGATACGCACCCAACGATTGCGATTCCTGAGCTAATGCGCATCCTGATCGACGAGAAAGGTCTATCTTGGGATCAAGCATGGGAAATCAGTGCACATACGTTCGCTTACACGAACCACACACTACTTCCAGAAGCGCTAGAGACTTGGTCTGAATCGCTGATCAACCGTCTTCTTCCACGTCACATGGAAATCATTTTTGAAATCAACCACCGCTTCATGCAAGAAGTTCGCAAGATGTGGCCTGGTGACGGTGAGAAACAAGCGAAGCTTTCTATCATCCAAGAAGGTTTCCACCGCATGGTTCGCATGGCAAACCTATGTGTGATTGGTTCTTACAAAGTAAATGGTGTAGCGGCACTTCACTCTCAACTTGTTAAGAAAGACTTGTTCCCAGAGTTCAACGAAATCTTCCCAGGTAAACTGACTAACGTAACGAACGGCATCACGCCACGTCGTTGGTTGAAGTTCTGTAACCCAGGTCTATCTAATCTAATCACAGGTAAGATTGGCTCTGAGTGGCCAGCAAAACTTGAGCAGCTAGAAGGCATCGCTAAGTTTGCAACAGACGCGAAATTCCAAAAAGAATTTATGGCTGTTAAGAAAGAAAACAAACAGCGTCTTGCGGATTGGGTTCAAGAGAATATGGGTATCGAGCTAGATACTAACGCTATCTTCGACGTTCAAATTAAGCGTCTGCACGAATACAAGCGTCAGCACCTAGATTTGCTACACATTCTGTCTCTGTACCACCGTATTCTTAACGAACCTGGTTTCGAGTGTGAGCCACGCGTATGTTTCTTCGCAGCGAAAGCAGCACCGGGTTACCACCTAGCAAAAGAAATCATCTTCGCGGTTAACAAGATTGCAGAGAAGATCAACAACGATCCTCGCATTGGTAACAAGCTGAAAGTGGTATTCATTCCTGACTACCGTGTAAGCATGGCTGAAATCATCATCCCTGCGGCAGACGTTTCTCAGCAAATCTCATTAGCTGGTAAAGAAGCTTCAGGTACGGGCAACATGAAGATGGCTCTAAACGGCGCTCTAACTATCGGTACTATGGATGGTGCAAACGTTGAGATTCGTGAAGAAGTGGGTGATGAAAACATCTACATCTTCGGCCTAGAAGTTGACGGTGTTGTTGCACTGAAAGCTCAGGGTTACAACCCATACGATTACTACAATGCAGACCCACTATTGAAAGCATCTCTAGATCTACTGACTGGCGATGAGTTCACTCCAGGTCAACCCGGTCTTCTACGTGCAACGTTTGATAGCCTATTAGACGGTGGTGACCCTTACCTATGTCTTGCTGACTTCGCATCTTATGTGAAAGCACACGAAGACATGGGCACACAATACAAAGACCAAGCTGGTTGGGCTAAGAAAGCGATTCTTAACACGGCATTGGTTGGTAAGTTCACATCAGACCGCTCAATTCGCGACTACGTGAACAACATTTGGAAACTTGAAGCGGTTAACCGTTAATAGTTGCAAAGTAGCCAAGGCAGTTTCTGCCTTGGCTCAATTAGCTTGTGAGCAAATAGACGGCTTATTCAGATAGCAATGCTTACAAACTGATTGTCACAAGCTAATTGATTAGTAAAAATTAAATAGACAACCCTACAAAAATTGAAAGCGTCAGAACGTTTTCGGAGAGAGCGATGAAAGAACAGACCGTATTAAAACAAGTCGCAGAAATGGCAAATATTGCCGATAGTTACGTTAGTGCGTGGGGCGATGAAGCACAAGTATCAGAAGAGACGATTACGTCTCTATTGGCTTCATTGGGCTACGATACAAGCAGCGATGATGCACTGCTTAAATCTGCAGAAAGAAAGCACAGAAAAGATGTATTAGACCCGGTTCTTGTCTTGCGTGACGGTGAGCCAGTAGAAGTGACACTCAATCTGGGTGTGAGTGCTCGTGAAAGTGAGTTCAGCTGGCGCTTAGAAACCGAGCAAGGAGAGGTACTTGAAGGCTATCTTCAATCTCAAGTCGTTCGTGACGAGCGTGCCGAGGGTGGCCCTTTAGTGTTTGCATTGCCAAGTGATTTGGCATGGGGTTATCACAAGCTCATTGTGAGTCGTAAGCGCCGTAAGAAACCTTACGAGATGACGTTGATTATTACGCCAAAAGCGTGCTTCAAGCAGTCACCCATTGAGCAAGGCAAAAAGCTTTGGGGACCAAGTGTTCAACTGTACACGCTAAGAACTCAGCACAACTGGGGTATTGGTGATTTCGGTGACCTAAAACAGCTTGTTTCGGATATCGCGTCTCGCGGTGGTGACTTTGTTGGTCTAAACCCAATTCACTCACTGTTCCCTGCAAACCCGGAAGGTGCGAGCCCATACAGCCCGTCTTCACGTCGTTGGTTGAACGTCTTATACATTGATGTGAGTTCAGTTCCTGAGTTCGCATTAAGCGCGGAAGCGCAACAAACGGTAGGCAGCGCCGAGTTCCAGCAGCGCCTACAGAAAGCTCGTGAAGCGCACTGGGTGAATTACACTGAAGTGTCTGAGCTGAAGATGAGCATCTTACCTCTGCTATTCGCAGAATTTAAGACTCGTCATCTAGACAAAAACAGCGACCGCGCACAAGCGTTCTTAGCGTTCGTTGAAGAGGGCGGTGAAAGCCTGATGCATCAAGCGGCGTTTGATGCTCTGCACGGTGAACTGCATGCTGAAGATTCAGGTATGTGGGGCTGGCCTGTATTCCCAGAGAAATTCCGTACATTTGAAAGCCCTGCGACCCAGAAATACATCAAAGATAACCTAGATCAAGTGCATCTCTATATGTACCTACAATGGTTAGCCGATTGCCAAATCAACGATGCACAGTCTCTTGCTGAAGAGAAAGGCATGGCGGTTGGACTGTACCGTGACTTAGCGGTAGGCGTTGCAGATTCAGGCAGCGAGACATGGGCTGATGAAGGCAACCTAGTGATGGATGCGAGCATTGGTGCTCCACCGGATATTCTTGGTCCTCTAGGCCAAAACTGGGGCTTACCGCCACTAAACCCAGAAGTACTTCAAGAAACCGGCTACGACGCTTACATCAAACTACTTCGTGCCAACATGAAGCACTGTGGTGCATTGCGTATTGACCATGTTTTAGGTCTGCTGCGTTTGTGGTGGATTCCAAAGGGTGAGAACGCAACGAAAGGTGCGTACATCTACTACCCAGTGCAAGACATGCTGTCTATTCTGGCGCTTGAATCTCACCGTTACCAATGCAGCGTTATCGGTGAAGACTTAGGCACGGTACCGGATGAAATCGTAGACATCCTTGCTGATGCTGGCGTGCATTCTTACAAAGTCTTCTTCTTCGAAACATCAGAAAATGACGGTGGTTTTATTTCTCCGAAGCACTACGCGTCACAATCGATGGCAGCACTGTGTACTCACGATATGCCAACGCTTCGCGGCTTCTGGCACTGTGATGACTTGAAAATGGGTCAAGAGATTGGTTTATACCCAGACGCACAACAGCTAGAAACTTTGTTCGATAACCGCTTGGAGTGCAAGCAAGGTATCTTAGACTCAGTGGCATGGCACGGCTTCCTACCTGAAGGTGTTGGGCGTGATGCAAGTCAAGTGCCGATGGATTCTTATCTTGCTGAAGCGCTTCAGTTGCACGTTGCGGCTGGTGGCTCAACACTCCTGAGTGTTCAGTTGGAAGATTGGCTAGAGATGGATAAGCCCGTTAACATCCCTGGTACGGTCGATGAGTACCCTAACTGGCGTCGTAAACTATCAATGAACTTGGACGAAATCTTCGCTCATGAAGGCGTGAATCGTATCGCATCTAAGCTAACTGATGTACGAGAAAAAGCAGCTAAGTAATGGAGTCGAGTGGCTTGAAAAGAGGTGGTTTTTTGCTTACGCCGTACGAAACTACAACCTCGGTCACTCAATATTGAATGCTCATCTGGTAGAATAAACCGTCGTTATATTGCCCGCACTAATAGCGGGCATTTTTGTATTATGTTTTTTGGATGTTTGGTTAGGGAGAAGCGTTTTGGAACTAAGTTCGATTTCAAAGCAAAAACAAATATATACCCAACTATCACAGGCTTGCTTCACAGATCCATTTGCGTTTTTAGGGCCATACTTACCTTCTGAACAAGGTTCATTACGAGTGTGGATTCCTGGGGCAGATAAAGTCGAGTTGATTGTTGGAAAGGAACCTCGTATTAAGTTAGCGCGAGAGGGTGAAAGTGGTTTCATTCTTAAGCAAGAAAGAGACTTACGTTTTACTCACTACAAGCTTGCGGTTGATTGGAATGGAGTAGAGCAGATCATCGATGATCCATACCAATACCATGATCTGTACGCGAGTTATGAGGATCTTCATACACCTAAAGATATGTATCATCACATGGGAGCTCAGTTTATTACGCTAGAGCGTGATGGACAGACGATTTCAGGCACGCGTTTCTTGGTGTACGCACCGCATGCAACAGCGGCTAGCTTGGTGGGTAACTTCAACGCTTGGGATGGTCGTCGCCACCCAATGCAGCGTCTAGATTATGGTATGTGGGGCTTATTTATTCCTGATCTGGAAGAAGGCGCACAATACAAGTTTGAATTAAAAGGGCCTGATGGCGAAGGCTTGCCACATAAAGCTGACCCATGGGGTTTCTACTCTGAGCAGTACCCATCATTTTCATCTGTGACTTACGATCACGCTCGCTACCAGTGGCAAGATTCTCAATGGCAGAATCGCCCAGTGACGCAAAAGCGCAAAGAAGCCCTTTCATTCTATGAATTGCATGCCGGCTCTTGGAAGCGCAATGCTGAAGGTGAATTCCTAAACTACCGTGAGCTAGCGGCAGAGCTAATCCCATATCTAACGGATCTCGGTTACACACACGTAGAGTTGATGCCGGTTTCAGAGCACCCGTTTTACGGCTCTTGGGGTTATCAGCCAATAGGCTTGTTTGCGCCAACAAGTCGTTTTGGTTCTCCAGATGATTTCAAATTCTTCGTCGACCAATGTCACCAAGCCGGTTTAGGTGTTGTTCTGGACTGGGTTCCTGCACACTTTCCAAGTGATGATCACGGCTTAGCTAACTTTGATGGAACGCCTTTGTTCCATGATCCAGATCCACGCCGTGGTTGGCACCAAGATTGGAACTCGTACATTTACGACTTAGGTAAAGAGCATGTTCGTCGCTTCTTAGTAGCAAATGCATTGTACTGGTTCGAACAATTCCATATCGATGGCATTCGTGTTGATGCTGTTGCTTCGATGTTGTACCTCGATTACTCGCGTAGCCATGATCAATGGATTCCGAATGTAGACGGCGGCAATGAAAATTACGACGCCATCGCAACCCTTAAGTGGATGAACGAAGAAGTGTACAAACACTTCCCGAATGCGATGACAATTGCTGAAGAATCGACGGCTTTCCCGGGTGTTTCAGCACCAACCTTTATGGGCGGTTTAGGCTTCGGTTTTAAGTGGAACATGGGTTGGATGCACGATAGCTTGTCTTACATTCAAGAAGATCCAATCAACCGTAAATATCACCACGATACGATTACCTTCCCGTTGGTTTATGCTCACAGCGAAAACTACGTATTGTCTCTGTCTCACGATGAGGTGGTTTACGGTAAAGGCTCTATCCACAACAAGATGCCGGGTGATGAGTGGCAGCAAACGGCTAACCTACGCGCTTACATGGGTTACATGTATGCACAACCGGGTAAAAAGCTGAACTTCATGGGCGCTGAATTCGGTCAAACGGCTGAATGGAATCATGATGATCAACTGCAGTGGTTCTTGTTGGAATATGAACGCCATCAAGGTGTTCAACGCTTAACGAAAGATTTGAACAATCTATACCGCTCTGAGGCGGCAATGCACGATCTTGATTTCGACCCGAAAGGTTTTGAATGGCGTCTACAAGATTCTGCTGAAGCAAGTATCTTAGCTCATGAACGTATTAGTGAGTTGGGTGAACGAGTATTGGTTGTTTCTAACTTTACGCCCGTTCCTCATGAGCGTTTCCGCTTAGGTGTTCCAGCCCAAGGCCAGTACTCGCTATTGCTGAATACTGACTCGGCTGATTACGCAGGCAGCGGTTTTGAAGTGAAGCAGGTTGCTCAGGTTGAATCAATAGCAAGCGAAGGTTTGGATACGTCGATTGAGCTGCGTTTGCCACCACTATCAACGGTGTTTTACAAATTAAACTAATAACAATCACAGTAAGTAAGTGATCACAAAGACGACAAAGGGAGCCCTGAGGCTCCCTTTTTTTGTTTCGATTTTCACTCTAAAACGGCTTGAATTTCGTTAAGTAGAACATTATACAGCACGTTATTTAAGCGATGCTTTCAATGAAAAACCTAAAATGGATACCAGAATAATTGTGGTTCTAAAACACGCTTTACGATCGCTAACACAACGATAAAGGCGATAACCATTAGCCAAACATAATCGATACGTTTCAAAGGCGCATAGCTATACCAAGTCCGTGACTTATGTCTGCCAAAACCTCGTAACGTCATTGCGTTTGAAATCTCGTCTGCACGGTCTAAGCTAGAAAAAATGAGCGGACCTAGAACCTTAGCAACGTTTTTGATGCGAGTGAGTAAAGGTGCTTTCTTCGATAGTTCAACGCCACGAGCCTGTTGCGCGTGCATGATATTGATGAAGTCTTTTTTAACTTCAGGTAAATAACGCAGTGTTAAGCTGACCGCGTAGGCGATTTTGTATGGAACGCCAATACGGTTGAGGCTTGCGGCAAACTCGGTCGGGTGCGTGGTAAAGACGAATATTAACGCTATCGGGAACATGCTCATGTATTTGAGCGTGACAGTGATTAAATAAAACAGAGTCTCTTGGCTCAACGAGTAGTTACTCGGCAGTGTCAGCAATAGAGTCTCGCTGCCGATGAGCTCTGTACCTTGCTGTGGAGCAAGCAGATACATGAACAAAGCATTTAGGCTTAATAACTCACCGTTCCCAATAACAAAGGCTTATAAACGCGCACAGGCACATTGGTGAGCTTTAGCAGGAATAAACCAGTCACAATAAGCAACGCGATCAATCTCAGGTCGAACGTAGTTAAAACCACAGTGACCCAAGCGAGAAAAAGTACAAATTTAGTGATGCCGTTCAGTGCGTGTAACGGTGATTTGGTATCAATGTAATTGATGCCAAATTTTACTTTTGATGCATTCATAGCGAGCTTCTCTCGTCGTCGATGAAGTACTGCATAAAAGCGTTGGTGTCGTCGATTTTCATTATAGTCGCAAGTTCATAAATGCTGGTAGTACAAAGGTTCGCACGTTCTAAAAGCGATGGCTGACTAAACACTTCCGTCATGGCTGCATTAGCAATTAACTTACTGTCTGCGATTACGATCGAACGTGTGGTGTATTCTAGAACCAAGTGCATGTCGTGTGAGATGATCACAACAGTAATGCCCAAATCTCGGTTAAGCTTTTGGATGAATGCCAGCATCGATGTGTAGTTACGGTAGTCTTGGCCTGCTGTTGGCTCATCTAAGATGAGGAGTTCAGGCTCCAACACTAAGATAGACGCGATCGTTACACGCTTTTTCTGACCATAGCTCAGAGCTTCAATGGGCCAGTGGCGGAACTTACTTAACCCGCAAAGCTCAAGAACGTTCTCTACTTTTTCTGTGATCAGTTGTTCTGCAATACCTCGGTTACGAAGACCAAAAGCAATCTCATCAAAAATCATATGATGTGAGATCATATGATTCGGGTTCTGCATCACCACACCGACTTTCTGGCTTCTTTCAAAGATGGAAAGTTCAGATAAGTCTTGACCATTTAGATAGGAAGAACCTGAATCAGCATCTATCACACCCATGATGAGTTTGGTGATAGTGGATTTACCCGAACCGTTCTTGCCCAAAATCGAGACAAACTCACCCTTACCAATTTTGAAACTCACATCTTCGAGTGCATTTTTTTCGCCGTCGTAAGAATAAGTTAAGCCATGAACTTCGAGTAAAGGCTGGTACTGTTTCTCTGCTACCGGTGCAGGGCGCTCAGCAAACCAAGCTTGAACTGCTGGGCGGAATCTTTTGTAATCCAAAGCTTTGAGGTTTGAAAGTTTATCTTCGTTAGTCAGAGGGGCTTTCGCTGCTTTAAGTGCAGATAAGTAGAGAGGTTCACGAATACCGTGCGTCTCAAGTAACTTGGACGCTAAGATGTCATCCGGAGTCATATCCGCGACTATTTCACCGCGCTCCATTAAGATTACACGATCGATATCTCGATGTAGAACATCCTCAAGGCGATGCTCGATAATCACGATAGTCTTGTTGGTTTCTTTATGAAGTTGGTCGATGATCTCAATCGTTGCTTTGCCCGTTTTAGGATCAAGGCTTGCTAAAGGCTCATCAAACAGCAAGATATCGACATCATCGACTAAAATACCCGCTAACGATACTCGCTGTTTTTGACCACCTGAAAGGTCATGAGGAGAGCGCTCAAGCATATCCGCTAGGTCGACCATTTTTGCTGTCGATTTAACTAACGGGTACATATCAATGTTCGACATCAACTGGTTTTCTAATGCGAACGCGATATCTTCACCGATACTTAACCCCACAAATTGGCTGTCAGTATCTTGCAATACTGTGCCGACTTGCTCGGTATAGTCGTGCATTGAAAACTCAGACACATTCTTGCCGTTGATCTCTAAAGAACCAGATACCTCACCTTTAATTGCATGAGGTATCAGACCATTGAGACACTGACCTAGCGTAGATTTACCACTACCACTTGGTCCAATAATGACGATTTTCTCTCCTTTCTCTATCCTTAGATTGATATTTTTTAGCGTCGGTTTATCCAGCGACTCATATCTAAAAGAGAAGTTCGAAAATGCTATAGTCATTAGCGTTTATGCCTCGGTCAGGTTACGGCTTTGTTTGTTACGTTTAGCGACTGATTTTAGGATCAGGAAGCCTACCACTGCGATAAGAATAGTGTTGCCCGCAGCGATGATAGACAGTTGAGTGAAGACTTTAGTAAACGGTTCTGCGTATAGGATGGTGTCTAGGAACGCGGAGCTACCATAACCCACAACGTTACCCGCAAGGGCAAGTACCACGAACAGTGCAAAATCTTTCATTGGCAGTTCACCTTGTTGAAGGCGATTCTTAGTCATCATTGGGAATAAGCCGATAACCATACCGACAATACCTGAGCCTAATACCCAAGTTAACCATACCCCCCAACCTGCGAACAAATCCGTTACCCAGTGACCGATAAAGCCAACCAAGAAGCCAACAATAGGGCCAAACAAAACAGAAAACAGTGCTAGGACTGCCATTGCTGGTTTCAATGTCGTGTTAGCAAACACTGGGACACCAAACATAGGTAAACCACCAATGCCGTACAGTGCCGCGCCAATAGCAATAACGACGACTGTTTTAGCTGAAAAGTTCATAGATAACCTCGAATACTGAAAATAAAGCATAATATTCGCCATTATTAATATGCGTCTCAATGAGAACGTTTTTTGGGCAAATATAAAAAATAAGGCGCGCATTATACAGTAGAACCCTTCCATAAGGGAAGGTAAGTGTCTAGATGTCTAAAATTCCATCTAGACGCATTAATATCATGTAAAAAGCGCAATTTTACGGTTAATCAAGCAACAAAAAAGCCAGAACGAGTCTGGCTTTTTGATTCATATTAACAATGTGTTAAGCGGGGTCGTCGTATATCTACGACCGTTTAGTGGTCTAGCTCTAGTTAGTGGTCTAGATACGGTTAGTGGTCTAGATACAAATAATTTTGCCAACTCTTCATGCGAATAAGCACTTTACGCATGATAGATACGTGAGTGAAGCTGTCAGAATAAACGGCCACTTCGACGGCAGTACCCATAGGTAAATGGTACTCAGACAGATCATCAGTGATGGTCAGCTTAACAAATACACGGCCGCTAGTGCGCAGTGCGTCAGTACCTAGAAGTGTGCCTCGAGCTTGAAATTGACTTTCACCAATGGCTGGGATCACTTCATCAATGCGTCCTTTAAACACTTTTCCTGGTAGTGCTCTAAATAGAAACTCAGCTTCGTAGCCAGGTTGCAGTCGTTGTAGTGAGTTTTGTCTAAAGGCTGCGGTATAGAATTGCGCCTCAGTGTGAACAAAGGTCATCACCGGCGCTAATGGTAGTGGTACAGCCATTACACCAGGACGAAGAGCGAGTTGAGTTACGTAGCCATCGGTTGGTGCTCTTACTACCGTTTGGTCAAGATTGAATTCAGCTTTACGTAAATCAGCAAGTAAGCCTGCAACCGCTGTATTCTCACCGCCAATCTCAGAGTTAAGTGCGATCTGAGCTTGTTGTTGGTTTGCTTCGGCTACTTTCACTGCTGCTTCTGTGGCTTTGTATGCCTGTCGACGAGTATCGAGCTGTTGCTCTGTAAATGCGCCACTTTCGAAGCCTCGCTTGTATCGAGAGAATTCACGTTGTGCTTTATCTCTTTCTGCAATGGCTTTTATTTTGGCTGCTTCGGCTTCTCCAACTTGCGACTCTAGACCTAAGGCACCTTGACTCGCTTCTTTTACTTTGGCTTGCAGCTTAGCAACTTCAGCTTCAAAAGGAATCGGGTCTATTTTGAAAAGGATATCCCCTTGCTTGAGAGGCTTATTTGCTTCAACCGGAACCTCGATGACTTTGCCTCGAACCCCTGAAACAATCGGTGTCGTTGAGTAAACTTGATTACCGATTTGTGTGAAAGGGTGGTTGTAGTTCATTAATAGAATCAAAGTACCGATGAGGACAACACCACCCAGTACGGCTGTTGGGACGGTCCATTTGTTTAGTGGGATTTTGAATACTTTGAAAATCGTAATACAAAGCGCCGCGTAGGTCATTATCAGCAGTAAATCCATTACTTAGCCTCCTGATCTTGAACGTTGTTTGTCTGTTTCTCTGTGCTGTTTTGCTCAGTGCCCGCTTGCTTTAGCTGTGCGATTTCGCTCTGAAGTGCACTCACTTGGTCGATGAGAGTGTCGACTCGGTGATGAATATCATGTTGTTCTTCTTCAAGCTTAGCGAAGCCCCAGCCACGATCTTTGCGCCACAACGTAGCCCAAATCCAAAGGAATGGCCAAATAGTGTGTAAAGTGAATAGGCTAACCCAGCCTGAGACATGAATAGCATCTTGATGAGGGTGATTGCGTTCTTTCGCAATTTCATAGGGAATATCGTGAATAACGATGATGCCGTAAAAGATAACTAATGCTACGAAAATCAGTAGACCGAGTGCAAAGTAGTCTAAAAACATAACAGATCCTTGTAATGTTAGATGTTAGTTACAAATATACTACGCTATCATCCAAGTAATTGTTATAAAAATGATTTACCAATCTGAAAATAATATGTTGCTGCTAATAATGAGAATAAAATCACTGATGGATCTTATAAAATCCAATTGAACTTGAATAGGTTGTTTCGTATTTCTTGCTGACAAGATGACAGTTCTGATTCAAACGATGCGCATAGCCATAATCATAACAACAAAAAATAAAGGATAAATGCGGATGTATATAGGTGAATTAGCGGCCATTGGCGCTGCGATGGTGTGGGCGTGTGCGACATGGATTTATGGGCAGTTTGGGCATCGCTTCTCTGCGATGCAGTTGAACATTGTTAAGGGGGTTGTAGCCTCTGGCATGATGCTGTTGGTCATGCCGTTAATACCAATGCCTGAATTCGAACTGAGTGCTAACCATTTTGGGATCTTGGCGATCTCGGGAGTCATTGGTATCGCAGTTGGTGACAGTGCTTATTTTGCGGCATTAAAAAGAATTGGTGCCAATAAGACCTTGTTGCTGGAATCTCTGGCTCCACCTCTTTCTGGTGTTTTGGCATTAATGTTTCTTGGCGCGGCACTCACTTTGCAAAGTTGGCTCGGTGTTGTGATAACAACCTTAGCGGTGACCTTTGTGGTCTTTCAGCCGTCGAAATCAGCGAACGGTAATGATATTTCTAATGACAAAGCACAGTGGGGTGGCATTGGATATGGGCTTATGGCAAGTGTTTGTCAGGCGTCGGGTGTGGTGATTTCCCACTACGCATTGGTGGCGGGTGACATTCCACCATTGTTAGGTGCTTTGATTCGCCTGACGATTGGCGTGTTTGCCGTAATGCTGATTATCCCTTTCGTTGAAAAGAAGCCGTACTCGTCGATAAAAAGAGATTTATGGGCAATGACCAAGCTCGATAAACTTTGGTTATTAGGGGCAATCTTTGTCGGGACGTTTCTCGCTCTATGGCTTCAGCAAGTGGCGTTGAAAAATGCTAACCCTGCGATTGCTCAAACATTAATAGCGACCAGCCCGGTCTTTATTTTGGTGATTTATGCGATTAGAGGAGAGAAGGTGTCAAAGCAAAGTATCATCGGGACACTTGCCGCATTAGGTGGAATTTCTTTGTTCTTTTATCAATAAGAGGCGGGCTTAGCTACAGAGCTACAGACCTACAGAACTAAAGACCCACAGACAGACGTGTTACTACTCTGTACACACTTGATTACGGCCGTTGGCTTTAGCTCGGTATAGGGCTTTGTCTGCACGATAGAAGGTACGCTGAGTATTTTCTCTATCGCGATGCAAAGTGATACCGATACTAACGGTTAAACCGCGCTCGCCGAGTATTTCATGCCACCCAAATTGGAAGATACGCTCTCGATAATTTTCAGAGTGCATTTCTGCTTTCGCAAGGTCAGTATTCTCAAGGATGACGAGGAACTCTTCTCCGCCAAACCTGACACATGACGCGCCTCTAAACTTAAAGTATGAACGCAGTTCTTGAGAAACGCTGACGATCGCTTTATCACCCACTAAGTGGCTCAGTTCATCATTGATTGACTTAAAGTGGTCGATATCGATAACCATTAATGCGAAAGGCGTTTCGTGTAGCAGTAGATCTTTCAGTTTCACATCTAACCAGCGACGGTTGTTTAACCCGGTCAGTGGATCGGTGAAAACATCTTGTTGTAGCTGAGCAACTGTATTTTTATGTTGCTCTGTTGTCTCTTTAAGCTCTTTGTTCTCTTGTTCGGAGAGAATGAGTTTAAGTTGTAATTCAAACCGAGATAGACGGCGCAGTTGGCTTGCACCGAGTTCGCTGATCGGGATCTGCTTCATCAGATCCGTTTCAATTCGGTAGCCTTTCTTCTCGTAGCTCAGCGCTTCTTCAAAACGACCTTGATTCAAACACACATCACTTAGAGAATCATAGAAGCGCTTCGCAAGCACAGGTGACGAGCCGGGCTTCACACGTTTGTGGGTGCTCGACAAGATCATACTTGCATAGTCTTGCTTTCCGGTCGCACTCAAGCAATGTGCTAACTCTAGACGAGTCATGGTCGCGAGCCAACTTGCTTGAGTACTGTTGGCTGGATATTGAATTTTTGACAGACAACGAAGCGCTTCATGGTGCTTTTTCTTAGCACGGAGCACTTTTGCTTGATACAACAGTATCTGAGCTGTGAGTAGCTTATCACTCACTAAAATGCTCAGTTCTTCGCATTCGTTCAGTAAGTCGCTGGCCGCCGTTATTCGGTTGAGCAGTAGCAGACTTGCTACCATATAAAGCTTGAATTTCAGACGAAGTGATCGACTGCTTATCGCGTGATCTATGCTATTGATTTTTTGGTAGTAGCGAAGAGCTCTGCTGTGGTCTCCGTAAGCGTCACACAGGTTCCCCATACCTAAGATAGTCATTACATATTCATCGATATGTCCGTGCTCAACGGCGATTGTCGATGAGCTGACGAATTCATTCAGTGCCGACGTGTAATCACCAATTTCAACCAAGCGATTACTTAAGCTGGTCTTTACAGTAAGAATATCTTCTATATCTGTAGGAAGGTGGAGTAGGTCGAGTGCCAGTTTTAATTCATCAATACTGGTTTGATTTTGTTGTAACTCGGCGCGGTACTCAGAGCTGATGATGTAACAGTGTGCTTGTTCTGTTTGTGTCGTCGAAACGTGTTGGCGAATATGATTCCAGAATATGATCGCCTCTTCACCCGATACCGATGAAGGATCTAGACCTGCATCTGTAATCTTGCTTAATAGGGTTTCCATCATTCTGTTACCTCAGCATCGTCTTCTTCTAGTTGTTCAAGAGTGAACGGGAACGTCAAAATATCGTTGAGGCTGACGGTCGGTCTCGAACCTTTTAATCCTTTTCTGTGCCATGGATAGATATCTAGCATGGTGGTCAGAGTTTTGAAGATCTGGTCAGCAGCTTCGTCTTTTTCGGAAAGCATAAGAGCCACACGTTCCGAACTTAGCCTTGCAATGAAGTCGTTCTGATTACACAAGGTATGTGCTATCTCGGTACAGACATCTAAGTAATCGGTATCGATGTGATGGAACATGATGATGCAGTGATTAGAGCGTTTAAGCTCCGTCTTAAATAGTACCAGTTTTTCCCACCAGAAGGTTTCGGAAACGACATAAGAGAGGTGCTTTTCCGGGTCGTGTTCGTGTTGACCTCGAATGCGGTTAATTAGCTTACGAGCTCTCTGTTCAAGCTGGCGTTTTGAACTGCGCGCTTTGTCTAAACCGACACGATTTGTTTGTTCTTTAAGCATGCCGGTAGAATATTGACGATACTTCTTAAAAGCGGTCAATGCGGCTTCAAAATCTTGATTTTCTTCTGCGACTAAAGACTGTTGATAACAAATTTGGCTAAGCAGTTCGCCATTATCGAATTCGTTTGCTGACTCTTCTGCCAGCCTTAGCAACTCGGCGGCTTGTTCTGGCCTCTTTCTTAAGAGCTCCAGTCTAGCTCGACTGATGTAGGAATGCGCTTTCATCCATACAAGGTTGTGCTCTACTGCTAGCTTGTGCGCTTTGGCTGTGGCTCGTTCTGCATCATCCAAACGTTCAAGGCCAAGTAGGGCAAGGCCTCGAAAATCCCATACTTCAGCGTGCCAAGTATTATCTTTATATTCTTTTAATGCTTCTTCTGCACCGTCGAGCACCGACAGCATTTCAACATAGTTGTTGAGCAGGTAGTAATCCCATGCGAGAAGTATTCTTGCTTTGCCTTCTAACCAACCAATGCGACTGTTATTCGCTACTTTTACAGCGAGCTGGTGGGTAGAGCGTGCAAGTTTATATTCGTGAGTCATTCGCCAAATGTTGCCAAGGCCAATGAGGCATTCAATTTGAATCTCCACTTCATCAACCAGTGCAGATTGTTCTAATGCATTGATCCAGAACTGTTGGGCGGAGTAATACTTGGCTTGTCCCCAGAATTGGAGAGCGTGTAAGTGGAGAATTTCAGGGAGAAAATGATCGGTATCTAATCGGCTTTGGCGTTTGTAGGCTTCCTTGATGTATTTTAAACCTTTCTGGTAATCCATAAGGTTCCAACAACATCTCGCCATTAACATGAATGACTGGATAGCGCCCTCTTCAAACAGAACTTGCTCTGATCTGACTAGGCATTGTTGTGCAATCTCTAGGATCACCAATGGCTCAGAATCAACGCGAGTTTTGAGTTGTTCTAGTTCGGTTTCAAGAAGGTACTGATTTTTGTCCAAGGCTTAGATCCATAATTATCGAACATATTGATAACACAATCATTATAGGAGTGTGATTGATGATAAGCATCAATTATCTCTCGCTGAGCATAAAGGGGACACGTATCTTTTCCAATTCTGGGTGTTATCTCATGCTTTTGCTTTGAAATCAATGAGTTCTAGAGCGCTTGTCTAGATGGTAAATCTCTATGAAAGCAATTGCTTAAGAGTTAATGGCTGCTCTGTCACACCTAAGCGTTGTGCTGCCGTCAACCCTTGCTTATCTTGGTAGCACAGATTGTGCCAAGATCTAAATATGTCGAGTAATGGAAGAATGCCCCCAGGACGAAGTTTACGTCTTGGCTCATTGATGAAGCTATCAAATAACAACTGAAAACGTTGTTGATAGAACTTTGTTTGCTGAATTGAAGCTGTATTAAACCACTGTTTTGGTTCTGGATTGTTACCGGTTAGGTAGCAGATACCTTTTTGACTGTCACCTTGACTCGCGATAGCCCAACGATCGCGCCACCAACTCATATGAACGATGTCGATCTTTTCAAAATTTTGGTCATCTTGCCAACCTGAGTCTTCCTCTACATACATAAGGTCAACATTTTGACTCTGAATACGCGGCAAGCAAACGCTTAGAGCGGCAGATCTTAGTAATGGGTCTTGTGGCATATAGATCGTGACATGCTTATTCTCATCACACATATCAAGCACGTGTAGGAAGTGAGCATAGGAAGTATAAGGCGGTCGAATTAGCGCGCCCTTCGAAGGGTAACTGAATGTCGTGAGGTTCCCCATTGGATCCTCGACATTACCTCTCGCAAGAATCACTTGGTATTGCTGCTCAATGCGCTCTTTCAGTTTGTCAGACGGCTGAGGAAGTTCGAGATTCGCTTCTGAAGAGTGCTCTTTAGACACAAAGCGTGCAACGTCATCATAAGGGTTGTGATCAGCACTTCCAGATGGTTCTTCATTTTGAGAGTAATTGACGTGTTGGCAAAGGATGTAGCCAGAGTGTGCCTCGCCAGTCGCTATCCATACCACACCATTGTTGCTTTTCGGTTGCAGGCGTTGGTAGTGAGAAGCGAATTCGTAATCTTTAGCATGGTTGACCCAACGAGCATCGATCATCGCTAACTTGCGACGACAGCGACTGGCGATATGGTCAACATGATCATAGAAAGTCTTTGGATTGATCTCTAACTTTCTACAAATTTCACGTACTGAATACCCCATGAACAATAAGCCCATGAGGTTCTCTTGAAACTGAAGTTTTTTGTTGGATCCTGACCACTTATCAACGAAGGTTGATTGGCAGTCTTTGCATCTGTAACGCTGCCTATCGCCACTGTAGCCGAAGGCATGATAAAGATGTTTGTGGGTATGAACCGATAAGCCAAAGTTATCGCAATCATCATTACGACAAGCAGGGAGCCCGTCGCTGTGAAGTTGTCTTAGGCGATGAAGTTCGCTTAACACTTCACGATTGTTAAGTAAGGGGGGGAAAGCTCCACATTCACGACAAACCATCGCTGGACGCTTAGGGTTTGCGTGTTGCAAAACATACCGTTTTGCATCGCTCAAGCCAAAGTTGTCACACGCCAATGTTTTACAAAAGTTGAGTTGCAAACCATCCGCATCTTTTGGCAGCTTGTCGTTAGACACGATCTCCCCCTCGGGATTATTTGAGCAGCCAAGTGAGCTTGGCTGCGGGGTAACGCTTTTCAATGTATCTTATCAATTCGTTAGATGTTGATTGCAGTCTCTAGAGCAACTTTCATCATGTCGTTGAAAGATTTTTGACGATCTTCAGAGCTTAGTTTCTCACCACGGATGATGTGGTCAGATACTGTTAGGATAGTTAGAGCTTTAGCACCAAGATCCGCAGCAACACCGTAGATACCAGCTGCTTCCATATCAACACCAAGGATGCCTAGCTTTTCCATTTTTTCGAAAAGGTCAGCTTCTGGAGTGTAGAAAAGGTCTGCAGAGAATACGTTACCAACTTTAACTGGAACTTCTTGTGCACGTGCTTGGTTTACGGCTTCTTCTAGAAGACCGAAATCAGCGATTGCCGCGAAGTCATGGTTGTTGAAACGAATGCGGTTTACTTTTGAGTCAGTCGATGCACCCATACCGATAACAACGTCCATTAGTTTAACGTCATCACGTACCGCACCACAGCTACCTACGCGAATAACGTTCTTTACGCCGTACTCAGCAATTAGCTCATGTACATAGATGCAGCACGATGGAATACCCATACCGTGGCCCATTACAGAAACTTTCTTACCTTTGTAAGTGCCTGTGTAACCAAACATGTTGCGAACGTCACAAACTTGCTTCACGTCATCAAGGAATGTTTCTGCAATGTATTTTGCGCGAAGCGGGTCGCCTGGCATAAGTACAGTTTCTGAGAAATCACCAGCTTGAGCATTAATATGAGGTGTAGCCATGGTCGTTCTCCAAAGTTTTAACGGTAATTATAGGAACAGGGTTTTATTAATTACCGATTCTGTTGAATTGAATTCGTTTTGTTGAGGCAATATTAGCGAGTTAAAACGAGGCTCCGTGAGATGTTTGTCACAAATTTGCTCTACCTTTAAAGTATTATTCATATAGATAACCAAATATGTTGAAAGTTTAGAGGCAATCGATTTTGTGTGGTTAAATTACGCTATGTCCAGACGAAAAACGACAAATAAAGGCCTGTTGCATATCAGCTTGGAGCAACAATACGTTGTCGCGACGTTTGATCAGCGATAATCTAAACTTTGATAAAAAGACAAACCAAGGAATTGTATGTCGTATTGCGCTAACTCGACGCCTTTGCACTCAATGAGAACACAGATACGTAAGGTAGCTTTACCTCTAGTGAGGGTCACCTTGTTTGTGGCAGCGATGGCTTCGTCGTGTGTGTCTGCTGCAACTTTTGAGTTGCCGCCAACTGAAAGTCGTATTGTCGGAAGAATACAGCAGCATGAAGTGGCAGCGGGCGAAACGTTGGCCATCATTGCTAAGCAATACGATATTGGTTTTCTCTCTTTAATGGCGGCAAACAAAGGCGTTGATCCTTTTCTTCCTGCTGAAGGTTATGTGTTAAGTATTCCTAGTCGTCTGATTCTGCCGGATACGCCGAGAAAAGGCATTGTGATTAACCTTGCCGAGTTAAGGTTGTACTTCTTTGAACCTGAGAAAAATCAGGTGCACGTATTTCCTGTTGGCATCGGTCGAGTGGGGCGAGATACCCCAGAGATGATCACTAAGATAAGCCAAAAAAGACCCAATCCGACTTGGACGCCTCCAAACTCAATTCGTAAAGAGTATCTAGAGAAAGGGATTGAGCTACCAAAAGTGGTTCCTGCTGGGCCGGAAAACCCTCTGGGCGAGTATGCATTACGACTTGCTTATGGTGCAGGTGATTATCTGATACACGGCACCAATAAAGACTTTGGGATAGGCTTGCGAGTCAGCTCCGGCTGTATCCGTATGGAACCTAAAGATATTGAGTGGCTTTTTGAACAGGTTAGTCGTGGTGAGCAAGTCACAATAATCGATGAGCCTATCAAAGTGTCTTTAGAGCCAGATAGAAGCGTGTTTGTTGAAGCTCACGAACCATTGACGCGAAGCGACGGCTCTAAGAAATTATTGCAAATCCCCGTTGAATTAAAATGGTGGCTTGAAGATGCAGATCTACCAAATTCAAAAGCGAAAGCGGTGATATTTGCTCAAAATGGCGTGCCTGTTGAGATAGCACCACCTGTGATTGAGTTCTAATTTGATTGCCTCTTCTGTAATAAGGGGCGTTTATCTTTGTTTACTCGAATTAGTACCTTCTACTCGAATTAATGCCTTCTATTCGAATTAGTAACGCCGAAAAAAAGCACCACATCCGTTAAGAGGTGGTGCTGTCTATTTACTGCATTTTGCGACTGATTTAATCTACAGCTTAATCGCACTGAGCTCTCAAACTATTTAGTGTAAGACTCTGCGATGTTGTCGATACGGTCGTTAGCACGATCCGCTTCTTCTTTTGCTGCCATAGCGGCTGCAGCTGCTTCTTGAGCTTTCATTTCAGCTGCCGCTTTATCGCCTTTAAGTGCTTCAACTTCACTGGTTAGCTCAGCAACTTGGTTAGTCAATTGATCCATTTGTGACATTGCAGCTTCTTCTGGCTCAGAAGAACAACCAGCTAAAATGAAAACTGAGGCTGCAGCTGCGATTAACGTCTTATTCATAAGAACTCCTTGCTTATTTATCATCAAAAGATGCGCTATACATTCTTTATCATATAGTCGCTTCATTAATGATTGTAGCGACTAATTTTTTAACTGCAAAAACAATAACTAGAGAAATTACTAAATTTTTGAGGTAATTAGCTGAGCGTCACGTTATGTCTCGTTTATGAGATGGAGGGGTGAGAGCCGGTTTTGATGTGTTTTGGAGAGTTATTTCTTTACGAACAATGCATACAATGTGCTAGCAAACGAGAGATAAAGGGATAAATTTTCTGTGATCTCTATCCTTATAAAGTACTTTCGCGGTATCATGTCACGTTAAATTAATTTTATTCAATACCATCATGACTGGAGAGTCCTTTGCACTTTAAAGATTTAGGCTTAGATAACCGCTTACTGAAGAACTTAAAACATTACGACTTCAAGAAGGCGACAGAGATCCAATCAAAAGCGATCCCTGTTGCTATTGCTGGTAAGGATCTATTGGCTTCATCAAAAACGGGATCAGGTAAAACATTGGCGTTTGTGTTGCCGATGATACATAAAGCATTAAAAACAAAAGCGTTTTCTGCTAAAGATCCTCGTGGTGTAATTTTGGCTCCTACTCGTGAGCTAGCAAAACAAGTTTACGGCGAGCTGCGTAGCATGCTTGGTGGTCTGTCTTACGAAGCCACACTTATCTTGGGTGGCGAAAACTTTAACGACCAAGTTAAAGCCCTGCGTAAGTACCCTCGTTTTATTATTGCGACTCCAGGTCGTCTGGCCGATCACCTTGAGCACCGCTCACTGTTTTTAGATGGTGTTGAAACGCTGATCCTTGATGAAGCTGACCGTATGCTAGATTTAGGTTTCGCACCTGAATTGCGTCGTATCGCGAACGCAGCTAAACACCGTCGCCGTCAAACGTTGATGTTCTCTGCGACACTTGATCACGCGGAAGTGAACGACATTGCAAATGAAATGCTAGATTCGCCTAAACGCATCTCAGTGGGTGTTTCTAACGAACAGCACCTTGATATCACTCAGAAGTTTTACCTATGTGACCATCTAGATCATAAAGAAGCAATTCTGGATCGTGTTATTGAAGAAGCTGAATACCGTCAGGTGATGATCTTCACGGCAACTCGTGCTGATACTGATCGCCTAACCGAGAAGTTAAACGAGAAGAAGCTTAAAGCGGTGGCATTGAGCGGTAACCTAAACCAAACGCAACGTAATGCAATCATGAGCCAGTTCGAGCGTGCGGTTTACAAGATCTTGGTAACAACAGACGTTGCTTCACGTGGTATCGATATTCCAAACGTAAGCCATGTTATTAACTTTGACATGCCTAAGCATACAGAAGAGTACGTGCACCGCGTTGGTCGTACTGGTCGTGCGGGTAACAAAGGTGATGCAATCTCTTTGGTTGGTCCAAAGGATTGGGATAGCTTCAAGCGTGTTGAGCTTTACCTTCAACAAGATCTTACTTTCTCTGTACTTGAAGGTCTAAAAGGTAAATTCAAAGGTATTAAGCCGCGTAAACCTGCTTTTGCTAAAGGCGGTCCTGCGAAGAAGAAAACCAACACTCAAGCTAAGAAAACGCCGAAAAAACCGGTTAAGCGCGATAAGAGCTTCCACAAGAATGTGGCAGTGGGTGATACAGTATTTATCCCTAAGAAGAAAGTTGCGCCAAAAACTGACGACGAGTAATCAACTCGCGTGAGCTAAAAGATTATGTTTATAAAAACAGATTTTTATACAAGCTAGCGTAAATAAAAACCGCCTATGAAGGGCGGTTTTTTTGTATCTGGTTTCTGCACCTGAGAGGTGTTGTCTCAGGTTACAGAGTCATTCGAAAGGCTTTAGAAATCAAAGGTTGAGAATGAATACGCTAAGATATGGTCGGCAATGTATTTGTGGGTGGCGGTCGTTGGGTGTGTTACTCCCCAGAAGACATAGCTGTCTGATCCGTGCGCTGCGCAATCATTGGTTAAGCTGTGACTTTTTAGGTAGTCGGCTGCTGAGCTTCTATTGATATTAAGACAGGCATCACTCGCGTTTCGAAAGCCATGTTGCTCTGGATTATCGGTAATGCTGGCGAACAACGCGCTTGCATCGAACAACACCACGTTTTTACCCATGCTTTGGTAATACTTGGCCTGCGTCTTGATGAATTGATTGAACTCTAAAATCTTGCCACGAACTTTAATGATCTCTTGTTCAGTTGAGTATTTGAATTGAGGTGCTTTGGTTGCATCGGGCAAGGTGAACAGCAGGATATTGTTTGCACCAGATTCCGTTAAGCGGATCAAAGCGCTGCTGAAATCGGCCTTTACATCGGCCACTTCTCGGTTGTAGTTCATAAAGTCATTGAGGCCAAACTCCAAAGTAAACAACGAGTTTTCTGGGCGGTAGTTTTTGGCGATTTTCATATAGGTTAAGTAAGAGGTGACTTGGTCATATACTCCGGTTAATGCGACGTATTGATTGGTGCCAGCTGCCCCACCTACTGCCCAGTTATAAAGAGGCACATCTTTCGCCTTGGCTAAATACTCTGTCCAGACTAAACCGTTTGAAAAGTGCCCTAAAAACCATGAGTTAGCGTTCGGGAAAACCCATTGAGAACCGTTAAATAGGTTACCAGTGTCAGAAAGACTATCACCGAAGGTGACGATACGGTTGATGGTGTTCGCTTGGACAACGTTGTCATTTGTCCAAATCGAGTGGTTATAAGAGAAGCGATTGTCTGCGGCAAAGTAAGTGATGTCTGCGGCATCATTTTGGATGTCGAGCGTTTCTTCACAACGTTGCTTGATTTCAGGCTGGGGCGTATCACTGTAAAACATGTTTTTGAAGGATACAGAAGACCACCAGTATCCATTGATCGTGTAGTAATCACCATTTTCTTTTTTTGCCCATTTCCAGTCGGTGGCTGGAGAGTCATGTGAGGCATCGGTTCGATACCAGCATCGAACATAAGAATAGGTCTCGGAACCTTGTGTACCAAATACTTGTGCGGATGTAATGGATTCAGGTGTCGGTATTGAATCTTCAGCAGCATAAGCGCCAAAAGGCAGGGTTAACGCGAGTATAAAAGCCGTATTTTTCATCACTGTATTCTCTTTTATATTTAGTGAGCCAAACAAAACGTTGTTGCTTGTGACTGTTTTAATAACTAAATTGCAGATAACTGGTATGACCTATATCTAAAACCAATAGCTCTCGTCAATACATTCAGGTTGTTAGCGGCTCATAACTGGCATAAGTGTCAAAGTTTCAACCACTTTTTGATTGAAAAACAATGGCTTCGAAGTGAAATGGCTAATATCTAACATTTGATTTTAACGAACTATCGCAGGCAAACACGTCGTCATTGACCGGTATGTGATGACTTGTCTATTGAATGCTAAATGAAAACGTTATCAGAAGGGTGAGAGGTAAATTATAATTTAATCAGTAGCTTACCCGTTGGTAATATCAAGCGACGTTGCATTTTCTATGTTCATCACAATTGTTTAATTCAAGTTCAATATCACAAATATCAAGTTGTTACTTTTTGTTTTATAAAATCATCATCTACGGTTTCCTTACTCATCAGAGGTCTAATCTGTTTAAGGAAAGAGCATTGAAAAAGATATTAATTTGGACGATAGCCTGCCTATCCAGTTTTGGCGTCTATGCCGGAACAAGCGCATCAGCATTAGAAACCAGCGGATACACTGCAACGAAATACCCTATTATGCTGGTACACGGTTTGTTTGGTTTCGATACATTAGCAGGCGTGGATTACTTCTATGGCGTACCGGAGTCTCTAACAAAAGATGGTGCGAGCGTATACGTTGCTCAGGTTTCAGCTACCAACAGTTCCGAAGTTCGTGGTGAACAGTTACTCGCTCAAGTCGAGACGCTATTAGCCGCGACAGGCGCAAGTAAAGTGAATCTAGTCGGTCATAGTCACGGTGGTCCTACTGCGCGCTATGTCGCATCGGTTCGACCTGATCTTGTTGCTTCGGTGACGAGCATTGGTGGTGTTCATAAAGGATCTAAAGTGGCAGACCTTGTTCGCGGGACGGTATCTGAAGGGTCAGTTTCAGAAGGTATCGCGGTTAAATTGGCTGGTGGATTGACGGCGCTTATCAACCTATTATCTGGTGGAACGGATCTTGATCAAGATGGCCTTGCGTCTCTTGAAGCGTTGACCACTGAAGGTTCGCTTGCATTCAATCAGTTTTACCCTGAAGGCGTGCCAACGTCTGAGTGTGGTGATGGTGAATGGCAAGCAAACAACGGTGTCTATTACTATTCATGGACAGGCTCTTCCACTTTTACCAACCTTCTTGATCCTACCGACGGAGCGATGACAATCCTTGGTTTAGCTTTTAATGAACCTAATGACGGGTTAGTGGGAGCATGTAGCGCGCATTTGGGCAAAGTGATTGGTGATGACTACAAAATGAATCACCTAGACGAGATCAATGGACTATTGGGTATCCACCATCTTTTTGAGACCGATCCAGTGACCTTATATCGTCAGCACGCCAATCGATTGAAGTTGGCCGGCCTTTAGGTAGCACTAACCGTTCATTAAGAGAATAAGGAAAGTATGATGAAAAAGATCGCCATTTTGTCGATAACCACGATAGCCCTGATGAGTACAGCGGCGGTCTTTTTATATCTAAAGAAGGAAGATACAAGTTCATATAATAACAGCGAACAAAGCGCTTCTTCATTGAAGGTTAGCTCTCAACAAGATACCGAAATCGATAGTGCGTCAGCTAAAGACATGATGGAATATTTCGTGTCAGGCAATACAGAATTAACCCTCGAAGATATTCGCGACAATGTGGCAAAACACCACGAGCAATCACAAGCTACGATTGTCGATGAAGCACTGTTTGCCAAGTATCTTGAGTACAAGGCGGCACTGACAGCATTAGACGTGCAATTCGACAACACCTCTATATCCGCTGAGGACTTACGTGCACTGAATCAAGCTCTCCTCGATCTTCAAGCACAGTTTTTCAGTGAGAGCGAGATAAGTATTTTGTTTACCCATGACAACAGAATGAGGGAAATCGCTTTAGAAAAGTTACTTCTGAAACAAGAAGGGCTAGACGAGTCAGAATATCAGCAAAGGCTTGAGTCTTATCTATCTGAACAGCCAGATTACGTTCAAGCCAGTCATCAAAATCAGGTATTACTCCCACAGCTATCCAGTTCAGAAGGTCTAGACGAACAAGGTAAATACTTGAAAAGAAGCGAACTGGTCGGAGAAGAAGCGACACAGAGGCTCGAAGCGCTTGATCAACAAAGGGCGGACTTTGATGGAGCTTTAGAAGTTTACTTTGTTGAACGAAATGACATTTTGAATGACTCCGAACTCTCTGAAATTGAGCAACAAGAGACTATCGCACAGCTTCGGACTACGCATTTTCAGCCACAACAGCTGAGAAGGGTAGAAGCGATTGAAAGAATCAGAGCTGCTCAGAGCGATCAGTAATCTCCAGAAATTAAAAAAGCCAACTACTGATGACTCAATAGTTGGCTTAATAATGAAGGACGGTTACTGCAATCTGTACATGCTAAGTAAGTGCTTACAGTTTAAGGCTTAAATTTTGTATCCTAGAGCCTATACCATAAGCCGTTACAGCTTGAACCTTAAAGCTTATTCGCCCTTAAACCTTACTCCTTAAACCTTAAAGAAGCCCAACTGCTGCTTTTGTTGTTCAGCGAGGTTTGATAACTCGTGGCTTGCTGCTGCTGCTTGGGTAATGCCTGTTACATTTTGGCTTACTAAGCTGTAGATATTTGAGATATTACGGTTAATGTCTGAAGTCACTTGGCTTTGCTCTTCTGCAGCAGCGGCGACCTGAGTGTTGATCTCCGTGATATCCGTTACTGAGTTCGCAATGCCTGAAAGTGCAGAGCTTACCTCACCTGAAAGAGTCTGGTTATGTTCCAACATAGACAGCGAACTGCTCATACTCTCATTCGCGTTTCCAGATTGAACCTGCAAGCCTTCAATGATGGTTTGGATTTCTTTGGTCGAATCTTGTGTACGTGCTGCTAGCATTCTCACTTCATCAGCTACAACCGCAAAACCACGTCCGCTTTCACCTGCACGAGCGGCTTCAATGGCAGCGTTAAGCGCAAGAAGGTTAGTCTGCTCTGAGATGCTTTGAATAACCTCAATGACATTACCAATCTTCTCTGAGTGCTCTTTTAGCGTGCCAACAACGTTCGCAGCTTCGCTAAGCTGAATCGCCATTTGCTCGTTTGCTTGGTTACTTTCATTAAACAAGCTCATGCTGTGTGTCGCCATTTCGTCAGCTTGCTTAGACGCGGAGTCGGCTTGTACTGCATTTTCGTTGACGTTTGCTGCTGTGCTCTCAAGTTGATTCACGGCAGAAGCAACTTGTTCCACTTCTTGCTTCTCTTGGTCTGAGTTCGCACTTGATTGTGTCATTACAGCAGCTAGTTCAGTCGATGCTGACGCAACTTCGATGCTGATTCGAGACAGTGAACTTACCGTGTCACGCAATTGCTCAACGGATTTGTTTACGTCTTGCGCAAGACGTGAGATCTCATTGTCTCCATGTTCTTCGGCTTTTACTAGCAGGTTACCTTTTGCTACTTCGCGCATGGTTGCCTGAATATTGTTGATTGGTTTAACAATGATGCCAGCCAGTGTCCAGCTAATAACAAGAGCAATAGAAAGAATCACTAAAAGCCCAATAGTCGCAGTATTTAGGGTGCTAGTGTGTTGCTGACCATTGGTATGGACTTGTTGAGTAGCAAGCAAGTTTAGCTTTTTAGAAAGAGTGTCGATTGCTTTTACCATTTCATTACCTGCATGGCGGTATTGGTCAACCGCTGTTTGGTAGCTTGTATCAAAATCAGAAGGTAGGATTGAATTGTCGTGCTTTGCCTTTAACAGGGGAAGCATGGTATTACGTGAGAAGTTAACGTAGTGGTCCATCGCCTTGGTCATTGCTGCGACTTCATCTTGCATACCTGACACTGTTTCCAATGAGTTCAACAGCCGATAATTTTGTTCACGTTTTTGGTTAAGCGTTTCAACGAGTGTGTTTACATCATCAGGATTAAACAAGCTATAGATTGCTTTGATGCGCATGCCGTAGCTATTGTCGACGATTTCGCTGAGTTCTTCTTTATGTAGAATGAGTTGATCTGTCGCTGTTGATACATCTTTAAATGCGTTTTCCAGCTTGTCACCACCGATGATGACACCTGTCAAAAGTAATACGACGGAAAAGAGCACTGGAATAAGAATTTGAACTTTAATTGATAAGCCACTGAGAAGTTGGCGCATGTACTGTCCCTTAATAAATAAATAAATAAATGCAATTGCTTTTATTATAATTAGCCCGCAATTCTAACTAATGAGACTAACAATTCAATCAGTAATGACTTTGATTTTGTTATATGTAGTAAGTATTTAATGTGCACGGTTATTTATTGCACGAAATGGCGGCTAATGTGCGTATTTCTACATATTGTGTTGAAGCTATTAGACTGATAAATATGGAAATTTATTGGTTGTCGTTCGATATAAATGAAGAGGTGTTCTAAGGTGTAGTGCCTGATTTTTCGGTGAACTCTTCGATAAATATGTGAGTTATATAGATGTGCAATCATCAATTGATCGAGTAGGAGATAAATTATCTACTAATTTGTAGTTGTCATATAGGCTTCAATTTAATGAAACACAACTGTCACATTCAGATTCTAAAGTGGGCACCGTTCAAGTTAAACACAACGGCAATAACGCCACTTAAGGAAATTTGTGATGAAAAAGACAGTTATCGGTGCAATCGCTCTTTTAGGTGCACTAACAGTGACTCCAGCTTCAGCTAAAGAAACTATTTCAGCAGTTGGTTCAAGCAGCGTGACGCCACTGATGGAAGTTTTCTCTGAAACATACATGAAAACGAATTCAAACGTATTTATCGAAGTACAAGGCCCAGGTTCGTCTGCTGGTGTTAAAGCGGCGAAGAACGGCAGTGCAGATTTAGGTATGTCTTCTCGTAACCTTAAAGATAGCGAGAAAGAAACAACACTCGTTGAAGAAGTGGTTGCTCGTGACGGCATCGCAGTCGTGGTTAACCCTAAGAATGGTCTTGACGGTCTAACGGCTGAGCAAGTAACAGCTATCTACAAAGGTGAAGTAACAAACTGGAAAGACGTTGGTGGTGCAGACAAGCCAATCGTAGCAATCACTCGTGATACAGCATCGGGTACTCGCGGCGCATTCGAAGACATCATGTCTCTTAAAATGAAGATTTCTGGCACGAAAGTATCAGCAATCTCTCAACGTGCTCAAGTTGCTAACGGTAACGGTGCACTAAAAACAATGGTTGCATCTAACCCTTACGCAATCGGCTATATCTCTTTAGGTACAGTAGATAACTCAGTAAACGCGCTTGCAATTGACGGTACTGAAGCATCTGTAGACAACGTTAAGAACGGTTCTTACAAAGTAGCTCGTCCTTTCCTAGTACTTTACAAAGAAGGTAAGCCTTCTTCTGAAACTCAAAAGTTCCTAGATTGGATGCTAACTGACGAAGCTCAATCTCTTGTTGAGAACAAAGGCTACATCTCAGTTAACTAATCTATATCTCAATTAATTAAATATTGCTCAGCCTACCTTTTCAGGCTGAGCCTTTTCTATCCCACTTCGAGTTAATCCGTACGCTTAGACAGCGTGTTAAGGATTTCGATATGTGAGACTTGTTATGACCATCGCAACGAATAGTGAACAGCTTATGAATAGCGAAGCGACTCAACTGAAACGCGGCTTACGTAAAAAGAAGCGTGTAGATTGGAAAGAGCGTATTTTTCACGGCTTATTTCTTACTAGCGCAATCATCGGCATCGTATCCCTTGCTGTTATTGCTTTTTTCATCGTTAGAGAAAGTATCCCTGCGTTCCAGGAAGCGGGCCTATCGGGCATCGTGCTAGGACAGAACTGGCTACCACCAGCACTTTACGGTGTTGCTACCATGATTGTGGCATCTGTCGTATCGACATTAGGTGCAGTAGTGGTCGGTGTGCCGATTGGTGTGTTAACGGCAATCTTTATTGCTGAAATCGCGCCAAAGCGTCTGGCGGACATCATTCGTCCTGCTGTCGAATTGCTAGCGGGTATACCTTCGGTAGTTTACGGCTTCTTCGGTCTCGTTATTATCGTTCCCCTGATTCAAAACGTATTTCAAGTGCCTGCGGGTAACACGATTTTGGCGGGTATTATTGTATTGGGAGTGATGATCCTTCCGACGGTAATTACGGTTTCTGAAACCTCAATCCGTGCTGTACCAAGAACGTACAAAGAAGGCTCTTTAGCGTTAGGTGCTTCAAAGATCTTTACCATCTTTAAGTTGCTCGTTCCGGCTGCTCGCTCAGGCATTATGACGGGCGTAATTTTGGGTATAGGCCGTGCTCTTGGTGAAACGATGGCAATCATTATGGTGATGGGTAATGCGCCGGCAATGCCTGAAGGTATCTTGGATTCAGCTCGTACACTAACCGCGAACATTGCGATTGAAATGTCTTACGCGAGTGGTATTCACGCAAGTGCGCTCTATGCGACGGGTGTTGTTCTCCTTGTTTTCATCATGTCTCTGAATGCAATTCTCCTTTACTTGAACCGTGAGAAGGCGAGGTAACATTATGTCTTTAGAAAATAACGTAGCACCTCAAACTGATCCTACGAACCCGCAAGGTAAGACGATGAATAAAATCGCGTTAAAGAAAGCCCGCGCACGTAAAGACGCCGTTCTGAGTGGTTTTATATGGGCTGCTGCCGCGTTAACGGTGGGCTTCTTGTTCTGGATTATGTGGTACATCCTCTCAAACGGCTTACAGCACGTTGATTGGAATTTCATCACGGATGACTACACGCGAACGGGCGATGAGCACGGCATTTTTCCGATGATCATCTCGACCATCTACATGGTTATTGCTTCGATTGCGGTTGCGGCGCCATTGGGTATCATGACGGCAATCTACCTGACTGAATACGCAAAAGTAGGCAGTCGCTTAGTTAAGATCATTCGATTTTGTACCGAATCATTAGCAGGTATTCCGTCAATCATCTTCGGTCTGTTTGGTATGACATTTTTCGTAGCTATTTTAGGTTTAGGTTTCTCTATCCTATCGGGCGCGTTGACACTGAGTATCTTGATTCTTCCAGTGATTATTCGTACTACTGAAGAAGCGTTGATGGCGGTATCTCAAACTTATCGTGAAGGCTCATATGGTTTAGGTGCTTCTAAAATCTACACAATCTGGCGTTTGATTCTACCAAGTGCAATGCCGGGTATTATCACTTCAGTTATTCTGAGTATTGGTCGTGTTATTGGTGAATCAGCGCCAGTATTCTTGACCGCAGGCATGGTTGCTCGTATCCCAGATTCACTATTGGATTCTGGCCGTACATTAACCGTTCACTTATATAAGTTAACGACGGAGCTATTTACCATTGAAGAATGGAATCAAGCATACGGCACAGCAACAGTACTGATTGTTCTTGTACTGCTGATCAACACACTCACGAAGTTGATCGCAAGACGTTTTAATACTGCAACTTACTAAGCAGGGTTTTCTAGAGCCAAATGAGCTCCTAAAACAAAAACAGTACAGACTTTGACGAATTACGAGATTACGAATATGAACAAATTTAATATTAAAGACCTAGACCTTTTTTACGGCGAAAACCAAGCGCTTAAATCAATCAACCTACCCGTGCCAGAGCGCCAAGTGACCGCTTTGATTGGCCCGTCGGGTTGTGGTAAATCAACGCTATTACGTTGCTTGAACCGAATGAACGATCTTATTGAAGGTGTAAAAATCACCGGCCTTCTTGAGATGGATGGCGATAACATCTACGGCAATATAGATGTGGCTGATCTACGTATCAAAGTCGGCATGGTTTTTCAAAAGCCAAACCCATTTCCAATGAGTATCTATGAAAACGTGGCATACGGACTACGTGCTCAAGGTATCAAAGACAAAAAGCACATTGATGAAGTGGTTGAAAGTTCACTTCGCGGCGCGGCGCTTTGGGATGAAGTGAAAGATCGTTTGAAAGCACACGCATTCGGTTTGTCTGGTGGTCAGCAGCAACGCCTGTGTATTGCTCGCACTATCGCAATGCAACCAGACGTAATTTTGATGGATGAACCTACTTCAGCTCTTGATCCAATTGCGACTCATAAAATAGAAGAGTTGATGGAAGATCTGAAGAAGAACTTCACTATCGTTATCGTAACGCACTCAATGCAGCAAGCCCGCCGTATTTCAGATCGCACGGCTTTCTTCCTAATGGGGGAGCTTGTAGAGCACAACGAAACCAGCGTTATCTTCAGCGAACCAAAAGATGATCGCACTAAAGGTTATGTAAACGGTGACTTTGGTTAATTGCTTAATCGATAACGTGGTCAATACCACTAACTGAAACGCAGGTTAGATAATCGATTCGATTTACAGAATTATCACTATAACTATAAGCGATGGAAGTTTTGCCCCACTTTAGGTGGGGCTTTTTTATGCTGTTAAAAAGCATCACATGTCGACGAAATTTTGGGCAGGAAATCCCATTTTTGTAGTCCTTCTCATGCTTGTGATAATGAAAAAGGTCAAATTGCGACCCACTTAACATCTCATTTTTAGTTACATTGATTGCATATCAAGGCTTCTGTATTTTTGCGTTATTCTTATTAGCCAATGGATCAACGCCGTGCATGTTAAAGCCTTTGCAAAACAGATATCTGCTACGCGTGACCACCGTTTATTGGCTGAGTCTCTGTTTGACTACCTGATTAAAATGCTTGGTCCCCAAGGGATCGGAATATTTTCAGAGCCAATACCAGAAAGCGACTCGTTACCGTTGTTTTCCTACGGTGAATTAACCTCTCTTGATCATTACCCTTCAACATTTTGGCCATGGGTTTCACAGTTCGACACTGCAGACGGTGTGTTACCGATGTCTCTCAATACGTGCAAGTGGGATCACAGTAAAGCGCTTGGTGGAGAGTCGTTCATCATGATGCTCGACAACGCCCCAGCCTGTAGAACTTATTTAATTATTCAAAATTGCATCGCAGAAAAAGTTAATCAAACCTTTGACCAAGGGCTGGATGGCCTTCAATTAGCGGCAGCTCGCTGGCAGTGTATTCGCGCAGAAAAAAATGCAGCTATCGAGATTAAGCATAGGGATACACGTGAAGCGCAATATCTTGATGAAATTAAGCTTCGAGAGTTGTTTGTCGAGAATATGAAATTGGTTCATCAGGTGGCGTTAGAGCTCTCGAACCCTGAATCATTGGATGCACTCTACAAAGCATCGGTAGAGGCGGTACGCGATAGACTTGGTTTTGATCGCGCCATATTTATGTTGCTTGATATGAAAAAGCGTTGCTTTAGTGGCACCTACGGCACCGATGAACTAGGAAAAACCAACAGCGAACATCACACTCAATATGACCTGCATCAGCTTGAATCGGAATATATCGAGGCATTGTCTGACAACCACACTAACTTGGTCGTTATTGAACATGCTCCACTCTACACTGAAGGTAAGGTTGTAGGGCAAGGGTGGAATGGCATGCTTATCTTGCGTGAAGGGGATAAACCCGTAGGTTGGATTGCTATGGACAACTACATTCACCGCTCGCCAATCACCAATTACCAAAAGCAGATGCTTGAATCGTTCGGCTCTCTGCTGTCTCAGATATACATTCGTAAACGCCAAGAACTGAACATCCGAATGCTGCATTCGAGTATGGTTGAGTTGTCTCGCTGCGATAGCGTCAGTGCTGTGTGTAAGTCCGCCGTCAGTTTTGCTATTCAGCATTTAGGCATTGATCGATTAGCCGTTTTCCTTACCGATAAAAATTGCAGTTACATGCAAGGTACTTGGGGTACCGACATAAAAGGCGACATTGTCGATGAGTCTTATTATCGCTCCGAGCTGGTAGAGCGCGACATTGTGTCTGCAGCTCGTACTTACCCTAACCAAGTTGCTTTTGAAGAATCGGTCCCAATTTATCATGATTATAATATTGTCGGAGTTGGCTGGACGGCAATGACAATGCTCACCACAAATACAGGCGTTCCGATTGCGTTTATCGCTGCGGATAATTTGCTAACACGAAGCCCTTTAACTTCACAACTGCGTGAAGTGATACGTATCTTCGCCTCTAGCCTTGCTGAAGTCTTACAAAGAACCATGGCGCAAGAAGAGATCAAAAAGCTCAATGAAACCCTAGAACAAGAGGTTAGCAAGCGAACTCAAGAGCTTGAAAATGCGAATGAACAGCTCGATGTAATTTCTAAACTCGACCCGCTGACTCGTCTTGGTAACCGCCGTATGCTGTCACAAGTTTTAGATGATCTGAATTGTGAGGAACACGGTGCATTTGCTACGCAGAATGAGGTCACCTTTGGGTTAATTCTTGTCGATCTTGACCATTTTGGTTTGTACAACAGTGTCTATGGCCATACTGAGGGGGATGTCGCTTTACGTGCCATTGGCAAGATACTGAGCACTCATGTTTACGGTGATCAAGAAACCTTCTGCCGTATCGGCGGTGAGGAGTTTATGTTGTTGATGATCGGTACCAATCACACAACAACAAAGCAGCGTGCAGAGTCGATTCGACAAAGTATTGAAGATGCAAAAATTCTCCATTGTAAAAGTAGCACTAGCCAATATTTAACCGCATCTGTGGGTTATGCATCGATAACTTCGGATCAGCGCCAGTTCGATTTTGATTTGTTGTATGGCAAGGCTGATAAGGCTTTGTATAAGGCGAAAGATTCAGGGCGAAATAGAGTTGTCTCGGCTATGAAGCGAAGAAAAGTTGCGGCTACACTGACTTAGTGTGGTATCTGTTTTTCCCGTTCTCAAAAACGACTGAAGCCGTGATGATCACAATGTGGTCATCACGGCTTCGTTCTTTTTTTTACTTAGATTTTCTGCCTAATTAGCTTTCTGCTTACTTAGAACACCGGTTAATTAAAGCCTTTCTAATGTGCTCTTGTGTGCTTTGTTCGAGATGCGTTTTGGTTTCTTAACCGCTTTGATTGCCTCAGAAGGGTCCCATGACTGACTTGGTGAGCAAGCTTCAGCATAGAGGCTCTGATTTAGCTTGGTGAGCTCAGCTTCGATTGTTTCTAACGTCTCATCACTCAAGTCTGGGTTTTCTGTTTTCCACTGTTCGAACAAGGTTCTCGTCTTCACACCGTCTTTCATTTTCAGAGCTGCAATAAGCGCTTCTGCCGTATCGGATTGACGTTCATCTTTTTGCTTTTGTTTTACTGCTGTACCGCGGCGTGACCAGAAGTAAAAAGCAACCGCAGAGCTAATTATCCATAAAGCAGCAAACAGCGCCGTTAGATAAGGCCACATTCCTGGGTTTTCAACGGTAACAATCGTCGGGCTAGCTTGCTGAGTTGGTGTCTCCATAGCAGGAGCTGGCGAGCTTGAGCTAGCGCGTTCACTTGCCTGAACTGACAACTCAAGACCAAGCGCTTTAGTGGTTTGTTCCGATTGCGTATCGGTGTTGAACCAAGCTTGAGAAACATCAGGAAGAGAGATCTTTCCAGCCTCTTTCGGAATCAAGACTTGCTTGTAAACAACGACAGCATCACCAGACTGGGTTGTGCCAAATTGCGGTTTCTCTTCATACACGCGCACCGATTTAGGGTAGGTGATGTTCAGTTTTGGTAACTGGTGTTGGGTCAAGTTGCTGGCTGTCATTGTGATGGTACGAGTTAACGAATCACCGGCTTCCATTTCAATATTCTGCTTGTCGCCACCTAAAGCATTGCTACCTCTCAGCTCGTTGCCTTGGCTATCTGACCATTTCTGAATCAACTTGAAGTCGGAGGTTGGTAACCACTCACCTGGATAGCCTTTTGGTACAGGCTTGACGGTGACATTCAGACTTTCAACAGGAGTATCGAGCTGGAAAAGGCGAGTTTTGCTTGAGTTGTTGGTTGAGTAAACAACAGCACCGGTTAACTTTGGCCCTTGAAGCTGAAATTGTCCTGCTTGCTGTGACGATATATGGAAAGATTGCTGAACAACTGTGACTTCTTGTCCGTTGATAACATCTTGGAACTGTTTCGACTCACCGATGGGTTCCACGTCCAAATTTGATGAGTTTGGTAGAGAGATTTGGGGATCTTGTAATCTTCTTGGATCCGCTTTGATTATGAGTTTTACATCAAGTTCCGCGACCTCTTGAGGGTATAGCGAGTCTTTACTCAGATTAAGTTGAAACTCGGCCATATCACTCTGCTTTGGAGCGGCTTTATTAACCGAAACGTTGATGGTGATCGGCTTAGTTTTAGCGCCTTCAATATCAAAGCTAGGAATATCTAATCGGCCTAATCGAAGTGGGGCAAGGGTAATATTCCACTCGCTAGACACAGTGCGGCTACCATTGATGATTCGCATTGATGACCCAAAGCTTGGGGTGCCGACGTAGAAATTCTGTTGGAGAGCCGTTAGATCTAAAGCACCTGACGATACTTTTTCATCGGTTGCGACTCTAAGTAGGAAGACTTCATCTTTAGTTACGCTGTTTTGTGAAACGCTCGCTACGGCCGTTGCTGCCAATGCAGAGAAGGAAGAGAAAGCTCCCAGCAACAAAGTCAGGAGTATTGAGAAAAATGGCTTGTTTAAAGATCGCATGGTTACCACTTTTTGTTTTGGTTGTTAGGAGCACTTTTTTGGCGTGCTTGTAGAATCATTTGCGCTTTAAGCAGTTGGCTCGGGTCACGGGCGCTTTCTACTTGCTCAAGCTTTCGCATATCCGGATCGCTCGACATAGGTTGACCTGATGCTTGTGCTGCAGCTGGTTGAGTGTTGTTATCACTGTCTTCCTTAGCAGCCTCTTGTGCTTGGGCAGTTTGAGATGCTGAGTCACCTTTGTCCTGTGAGTGTTTATCTGCTTGATCCGCTTTGTTTTGTTGCACAGCTTGCTTGTCGCTTTCTTCATCCGTCTTGGAATCAGAGCGGCTATCATCAGCTTGGCTTTGGTCAGTATTCTGATCTTGGTTTTCACTTTGATCTTGTTTGTTGCTTTGATCTTGGCTACCACTTTGACTTTGCGACTTCCCATTGTCAGCTGAGCTTTGTTGTTGATCCTGCGAGCTTTGCGAAGAATCGTCTTGCTGACCTTGCTGACCTTGCTGACCTTGCTGACCTTGCTGACCTTGCTGACCTTGCTGACCT
>NZ_JBGONU010000027.1:48885-56776 GCF_041439295.1 Vibrio sp. 1F253
TTGCTGGTCTTGTTCGTTTTGGTCTTTGGACTCAGAATCGTCTTGCTGTTGCTGTTGCTGTTGCTGTTGCTGTTGCTGTTGCTGTTGCTGTTGCTGTTGCTTCCGAGCCTGTTCGACAATCTCTAGATTCTTCTTCGCGTAAGCATGTTCTGGGTTACTTTCGAGAATACGTTGATACTCTTTTATCGCTTGGTCGTACTTACCTTGCTTTGCTTGTGCATTGGCGAGGTTGTAGCGAGCATCTTCGCCAGAAAGACCTTGTAGCGTCTGTTCGGCCGCTTCGAAATCACCGGCTTTGTATTGCGCGATGCCTTTCCATTCTTGTTGTTCGAACTGTTCTGCGGCTTGTTGAAAGTCCTCATCTTGATACAACTGATAACCCACTTGGTCATCGGTTTTCCAAGGATTTGCAAACGCAGTATTCGGTTGGCTGAACGAGACAAATACAGCTAGACCACACCAAATGACCCCTTTTCGAAATAGCCCAAGTGCAGGAAGTAACAGAAACGGCAATAACCAGAAACCGTTGTTCACTCTGGTGTTGAGTGAGTTATTGGTTTTAGTCACTTCTGATGTTGTCGCAACTCGGTCGAGGTAACTTGCGATGTGTTCAACGTCTGAGTTATCCAATTGCAATTCAGTGAATGTGCCGCCAGAGCGACGAGTCAGGTCGCGCATATTGTCTACGTTGGTTTTCGCAACCACGGTTTGTCCTGAGTCGGTCTGTAACATCGAACCTGTAGGTAACGAGATCGGCGCGCCGCTTTCCGTACCTACAGCCAAGACTGATAACGTCCAATTACTACCAGAGAGTAGCGAGTCGATATCTTTCTTCTCTTGACCATCAATATCATCAGCAATCAGTACTAGATCGCCTTGGTAGATATGAGCATGAGTCATCATCTCAATCGCAAGCTTAACTGCCGATGCTGCATTGCCGCCTTGGAAGGGCATGATATCTGGTGATAGGTTGGGTACGAGGTTCTTGATGGTGTTGATGTCAGACGTTAGCGGACTGATGGTGTAAGCATCTCCGGCGTATGCCACCATTCCCGTTAGGCCTTCTTTCCAGAGTGATAGTAGATCCAAAGCCTTGTATCGCGCCTGTGTTAAACGGTTCGGCTTAATATCAGTGGCATACATAGACATCGACATATCCATGATCACAACTCGCGCCTGTGTTTTTTCAAAGCTTGGTTGTTCATTTTTTTCAAAGCTTGGACCGGCCAATGCGATGACACCGACCAACCACCAAACACCGAAATAAGTGCTGAGGTTTTTCGAGGGTTTGTTCGATTCAGGAGCCAAATAACGGGCGATGTGTGACGCTAATAACCCTTGCTTGGATTGTCTCTTGCTAAGCCACCAAATTGCGGGCAGCACGGCAAGAGCCAAGAACCAATATGGGTAGATAAAAGTAAAGTTAGACATTGTTTCTCCTAATGGCTAACAGCATAAATGCAAAGAACATGGCCGCAGACAGAGGCCAGACAAACCACTCTTGTTGTGGTCGCCAGATCTTAGTGGCATTCGTCACGGGCTCTAACTGGTTGATGGTGTCGTAAATCGTTGCCAGCTCTTTGCTGTCTCGCGCTCGGAAGTACTGACCGCCAGTACGTTTGGCGATTTCCATTAGAGTACGTTCATCCAAGTCTTGAGCAGTATTGACCTTACGAGTCATGAAGAACTCTTTGACCATCATTTCACCCGCACCGACACCCACGGTGTAAATTGTGGCGTTGTATTTCTTTGCAATATCCGCCGCTTCAAGTGGATCTAATACGCCCGCGGTATTACTGCCGTCACTGAGTAGAATCATTACACGCTGAGGAGCGTCGCTGTCGACAAAGGTTTTGGTGGCAAGGCCGATACCATCACCGATCGCAGTTTGAGTACCAATCAGCTTTAGCACTGCTTGATTGAGCTGTTGTGAAAGCGTGTCTCTATCTAACGTCAGTGGCGTCTGCAAGTAGGCGTGATCAGCAAATAGCACCAATCCAACTCGGTCGCCTTTTCGTCGCTCAATAAAGTCACTCAATACATGTTTCACCGCAGATAAGCGGTCAATGTATTCGCCATTAAACTGCATGTCTTCTTGGCTCATTGAGTAGGAGAGGTCGACAACCAACATCAAATCACGGTGTTTCGGCTGAAACTCAACCGGTTCACCGTACCAAACAGGGCGTGCCATGGCCGTTACCAATAAAAGCCAGATGATGACCGATAACGCCTTGGGTAAGCGACTGCTCGGTGTTTTGGTATTGCTGTCCTCGGGCAAAAACGGAAGCCTTAGAGCGCTGCTTGATTCTGATTTTGGTGAGAATAGGTAAATAAGGAGCGGCAGTGGTACTAGGATAAACATCCACCACCAAACGAATTCAATATTTAGTAAGCTCGTGTTTAAAAGATCAGTCATAACGACCTCGCTTTGGAGGAAGGGCTTTACGAAGCCAGATTTCGCAGTCGTTAACCAATTGCTGTTGAGCCTTTTTCTGTTCGTCGGTCATTAAGGTTGCATCTTGGTAGAGCGCTTGTTGCCATTGCGATTGTTTTGCGGCGAACAAAGGTTTTGCCAATTGCGCATCTAAGAACGTCAACCAATCATCACCAGATAAGCCTGCCACTTTTTCGCGTGGGAAATAGCTTAGTGCTGCCTGACGAACGATGTCTTGAGCTGCACTCGGAGACAAGGTATTTGAAGGCTGACTATCACGAAAGCAAGCAAGTGCTTCGTTCTTCGCGTATTGGTTCTTTTGTCTTTTGTTTACAATGAAAAATACTAAGGCGATCAGAACAATGGCCGTGATAATGATTAACCACCAACCCCATGCCAAAGGCCACCATGACGGTGCGCTTGGCGTAATAATAGGGCTCAAGTCGAGAGGTTGATTCATGACTGAACTCCTGATACTTGGCTCATTAACGATTGCGCACAAGACAATGAACTGTATGGGATCGCCAAAGAAAGGCTCATTTGCATAAGCTGTTGTTGCTTCTGATCAAATGCGTGACTGAGCTTTTCCTTTTCCTTGCTTGATGAAAAGTTAAACCATTGCGTTTTATTGCCGTCGGTGATCTGTTTTGAACCTTTGAAAGCAGTGACACCTTGCTCTAATGGATCGTAAAAATGCACCAAGCGAACCCGATTATGTCGACGTATTTGATTGATAAGTGAGTAATTACTTTCGCTATAACGAACAAAATCACTGAGCATAATGATATCGCTGCCTTTCGGGCAAAGCTGATGAAGAGACTTCAGCCCATGCTCTAAGGTTGTGTTGCTGTGATTGTTTGGGTTAGTCAGCGCTGCGTTATTGATTTCTATGACTTTTTGTAAAATACGCAGCGGAGCGTGGTTGCTAGCACTGGGTTTAATCTCAATGATCTCTTGGCCAGTATCGATCACTGCACCAATACGGTCTTTTTGAGCGACGGTTAACCAGCAAAGTTGGCTGGCAAAGTGTGCGAGTTGAACCGATTTAAGCAACAAGGTTGAGCCGAAAATCATACTGCTCGACAGATCTAAGAACAAAATCACAGGCTGTTCTCTTTCTTCAGAAAACAGTTTGGTGTGCGCCTTGCCTGTTCTCGCCGTGACGCGCCAATCAATGCTGCGGATATCGTCGCCCGCCTGATATTGACGAACCTCAGAGAAATTCATCCCGCGACCTTTACGATTGCTTTCGTGCTGGCCGTTAAGTTGCGACCACAGGCTCTTGGCTGGAGGCAACCAGCGAACAGACTGCGCTTTGTATTGCAGCAGTTCGTCCAGGTTTAACGTGACGCCGTCACTATGGTTGGGTAATTGATTCTTCATGCGCGTATCCCTATGCGCTACCAACCAACGAGAGAAGGTGTGCGATCACTTGGTTTGCAGTGACCCCTTCGGCTTGTGCGTGGTAGCTACGAAGCAGGCGGTGACGCAGTACAGGGAATGCCATCGCTTGAACATCTTGTGGAGTAACATAGTCGCGGCCAGCAAGCCAAGCGTGAGCGCGGGCACAACGGTCTAACGCGATGGTTGCACGCGGGCTAACACCCATGTCTAACCATTGATCAAGCTGGTCGCTGTATTGCTTAGGTTGGCGCGTCGCCATTACCAGTCTGATGATGTACTGCTCAATGGTGTCTGCCATATGAATGTTGAGTACTTCTTGGCGGGCTTCAAAGATCGTTTGCTGAGATATCTCTTGTGGCTGAACAGATTCGTTGCCTTGAGCTTCGCCTCTGTTTAGGCGCAAAATCTCCAGCTCACTTTCCATGTCTGGATAAGCCACTTCTAAATGCAGCAAGAAACGGTCTAATTGAGCTTCTGGTAGCGGGTAAGTGCCTTCTTGCTCAATTGGGTTTTGCGTTGCCATTACCAAAAACAAATCGGGTAAGGCATAGGTTTTTCGTCCCGCCGTCACCTGCTTCTCAGCCATCGCTTCTAGCATTGCGGCTTGCACTTTCGCCGGAGCACGGTTGATCTCATCCGCCAGAATAAGCGAGTTGAAAATCGGGCCCGATTGGAAGGTGAATTCTCCCGTTTCTGGATGAAATATATCGGTACCCGTTAAATCAGCAGGTAACAAATCTGGCGTGAATTGAATGCGGTGGAAGTCTCCCTCGACACAGTCAGCCAATGATTTTACTGCGCGAGTTTTTGCTAGCCCGGGAGGCCCTTCAACGAGGATATGACCATCGGCCAAAAGGGCTATCATCAGCTGCTTAACAAGCTCTTTTTGACCAATGATTTGAGACTCTAGATAGTTTTGAAGGACTTCGAAATTTGTTTTGTGCATTTTGGACTCTCTGGGTATCCATTTGATTTTTATTTTGAGTATTGGTCACTGATTACTAGGAAAAAGTTCCAGTACGTTTGTGGAATTTATTTTTTCAAAATTGGAATTATTTACAAGCGGTTAACGAGAAAAAACCACTAAGCCATGGTTTGTACCATATCAATCGCTTTTTATATATCAAAGCTTCAGAGGCCTGTCGTTCAGTGAGCTTCGGGGAATCTCATTGTCCAGATAATTAAAATGAATGGTTACGTCTCACTGCATTAGTCTTGCTGATGGTTTTCTCTATAGAAGAATGGTTGCTTTGTTTCACCATGCTTACAAATTTTTGCGAAATACCTCTCTAGTTTGATGGGGGTTAGCCGATATATGGTGGAGAGAGTGCACTACTGGTTTAAGTGCACCAAAAAAAATCCTGTTCAGGATATATAAATAACGAGCGATTCTTTTTAAAGGTCCAAATATGTTGAAAACTAACTCTCTGAGTATTAAACAAAAAGTTGTACTTGGAATTACCTTCGCAGTTCTTGCATCAACGGTGATTGTCGGTGCGATGGCACAAAAGCAAGCAAGAGATGTTTTGAGTCATCGATTAGTCGATATTGAGCTTCCGGGAATGTTAGAGCGAATTAATGGTGAAATTGACCGTGAAGTCTCTCAGCTATTGTTAGCTGCAGAACAAATTGCTTCGAATGAATTCATTTCTGACGCTATCGAATCGACCGATCGTGATGCCGTCTTAGAGAACAAGCTAGTAAAGCAATTGAACAATGTTCGTAACCAATACCAGCTAAATGATGCCTCAGTAGCGAACCGTCAAACGGCCTACTACTGGAACCAAGATGGCTTCTTGCGTCAACTCAATCAACAGCAAGATGGTTGGTTCTTTGGCTTTACGCAATCTGGCCAGCAGACAATGGTCAGTATGTTCCAAGAAGCGACAGGTGAAGTGAAAATGTTCGCTAACTACCAACAACCTTCTGGTTTAGCGATGTCTGGCTTATCGAAATCGATGGGTGACATGGTAAGTCTACTCAATAGTTTTAAGATCGAAGATACCGGTTTTGTTTTCTTAACGAATAGCCAAGGTGATGTTCAAATTCATCGCGAACGTTCGCTTAGTGATTCATCACTTCAACAACTTTACGGTCCTCAATCTAGTCAGTTGTTAAGCAAGTCAGGATTTAACCTGATTACAACGGAACATAAAGGACAAGAGTTGTTTGTCGCGAGTTTGTATGTGCCGTCAATGGATTGGTTCGTTGTTGGTGAAGTTCCGACGAGCGAAGTTTTTGCTGAGCTTGATGCAACGGCTAAACAGATGCTGATCATGACCGCTGTTGTAGCGTTAATCTTTATTCTGATGGGCGTGGTGCTAGCAAACAGTATTACTCAACCGATTAAACTTTTGGCTAAGCGATTCGGTGACCTTGGCGAAGGTGACGGTGACCTTGCTCAGCGTATCGAAGTGAAAGGCAACGATGAAATTGCACAGCTTTCAAAGGGCTTTAATGGATTCATCGAAAAGATTCACGAGTCGATGAAAGAGGTGTTTTCTACAAGCCAAGCACTTCAAGTCGCCGCTGAGAGTGTTTCTAACAAAGCGCACATCACCCACGACAATAGCCAAGAACAACGAGATCAAACTCTTCAGGTAGTTGCAGCCATTAACCAGATGGGCATGACAATCAGCGAGATTGCATCGAATGCGGCAACGGCTGCGGAAACGGCAACACAGGCTTCAGGCAATACTGAAGTAGGCCGATCTGTGGTAAACAAAGCAAAAGACGCGATCAGCCGTTTAGCGCAAGACATCGAAAGTACAGGTCAAGTGGTAGAGCAGTTAGCTTCAACGACTCAAGACATTGGCTCTATTTTGGGTGTAATTCGTGACATCTCTGAACAAACCAACCTACTAGCTCTGAACGCTGCTATTGAAGCTGCGCGTGCGGGTGAACAAGGTCGCGGCTTTGCCGTTGTAGCCGATGAGGTTCGTAACCTAGCAAGCCGTACCGCAGATTCTACTGAAGAGATTCAGAAGATGATCAACCAACTGCAAAGTGATGCTAAAGATGCCGTAACGGCGATGAGTGCAGGCAAAGTGATTACACTTGAAGGCGTATCGGCGTCGGATGAAGCGGTGGACGTACTGGGTGGTATTTCAGACCGTATCGTTGATATCACTGATCGTAACACTCAAGTGGCAACGGCAACGGAAGAGCAATCAACCGTAGTTCATACCATCAACCAGAATATTGAAGAAATCAACGCGATTAACGAAGTGACGACTGGAACCGCAGAGCAGCTTGCTGAAGCGAGCCAAGAACTTCAACAGCTTTCTTCTCGTCTAGATAAGATGGTTGGCTCGTTTAAGCTTTAATAGCGGATAAACTTGCAACACTTACATTGGAGCCGGATTCATTTCACGTGACCCCGGCTTTTTTACGTCTGATATGCTTGTTCGTTTGATACGGCACTTTACGTTTGATACGGCACTTTACGTTTGCTAGGCAGTTTATGTTTGGTGTGGCTTTTACGTCCGATGCTAATTGTTACGTTTGGTATAGCTTTTTACGTTGAACGTCGCCATTCAGACCGCAGTTCTGCATTTAAGCTGATGTTCACTTGATCTGGTTTCGGGCTTTGCACCTAATCGCCCTAGCATCATAGAGCGTAAATGAGTAAAATCTCGCTAGGTTTAATATTTAGGTAAGTATCATGAGCGATTTTGAAAAAGAACTAGAGCAGATGACTCAAGAGATGGGCGATGAGCCTGAAGTGAAACTTCCATCACTTGAAGAGCAAAAAGCGATCGTTGCTGAATTTAAGCGACTAGAAGCGGAAGGCAAACTGACACCTGAAGTGTTAGAACAGCATTTTGGCCAGTTCAATAAAACAAGTGATACGCCAATTCACTAAGTTATTTACTACGATTGGTATTAAAGTTGAGCAAGCCTATATCTTTATCGTTTAGATAGGATGGCTTTTAGCTCAAACAGATAAAGGTCTAGCATTCGCTAGGCCTTTTTTGTTTTTATACTGAACAGACAACAGACAACAGACAACAGACAACAGACAACAGACAACAGACAACAGACAACAGAAAA
>NZ_JBGONU010000027.1:56873-67228 GCF_041439295.1 Vibrio sp. 1F253
CAAAGCGCGATCTATTTAATGAAAGTAAAACTCGTTGTCAGAAAATGAGAAATCCCCCTTACAAGGTAAGAGGGATTCGATACGGGCAAGTTATATCCTAAAACGACGAATTGATTAGTCGGTGCCGTACTCTTTGTACAAGCGACGACATGCTCTACCATCGCTATGGAACAAGTGACAACGGTGTGCAGGAATACCAATCGCTAGCTTGTCACCAGACTCAATCGTCAACGTGTCTGGCTGGCGATAGATAACGTCAGCATCGGCACTGTCGAGGTTTAGGTAAACTTGTGTTTCGTTACCGAGCTTCTCGACCATCAACACATCAGCTTCAATCGTCGCATCACCTGTTTCAGCAGACAACAAGTGCTCAGGACGAACTCCTAGAGACATACGGTCACCAGCGTTGACAGTCGTGCCATCAACTGGGATCCAGAAAGTCATACCGTTTGAAAGTTGTACCAATACGCGTTCTGCTTCAGCTTGTTCGATGTGAACCGACATAAAGTTCATTTTTGGTGAGCCAATAAAGCCAGCAACGAAACGGTTTTGAGGATAGTGGTAAAGATCAAGAGGTTTACCCACTTGAGAAACAAAACCACCATCAAGCACAACGATTTTATCCGCCATTGTCATCGCTTCAACTTGGTCGTGTGTTACATAAATCATGGTACAGCCCAGTTGACGCTGTAGCTTCGTGATTTGTGAACGCATTTGAACACGCAGTGCTGCATCCAGGTTAGATAGAGGTTCATCAAGTAGGAATACGTTTGGTTGAGAAACCAGAGTACGACCGATAGCAACACGTTGACGTTGACCACCAGACAATGCTTTAGGTTGACGTTCAAGAAGGTGACCAAGCTGAAGGATTTCTGCAGCATGTTCTACACGCTTGTCAATTTCAGCTTTATCGGCGTTTGCCAGTTTAAGACCAAAAGACATGTTGTCGTAGAGATTTAGGTGCGGGTAGAGCGCGTAAGATTGGAATACCATACCCACACCACGTTTTGATGGCTCAACATCGTTCATGCGTTGATCACCAATGTACAAATCACCAGACGTAATATCTTCTAGACCCGCGATACAGCGTAATAGCGTCGATTTACCACAACCTGATGGTCCAACGAATACTACGAACTCACCTTCGTTGATGTCTAAGGTTACGTCCTTAGAAATCTGTACATCACCATATGATTTATAAACGTTTTTTAACGTGACACTCGCCATCTAGCTTGTCCTCGATCGATCAAATTTTAAGTTTTACTGCTTATCATTATAAGGAATTTTTGGGTCAGCAGTAACTGTAGGAATTGGTAAGTATTGAGTGAGTAAGAAAAAAGTGGGTGGGACTTGGATTCTTTAACCAAGCCCACCCGTCATAGCCAAACTGGTGCCTATTTCCCCCACATCGAGCTAAATCTCCCCCGTGATTCAATCACAGATTTAGCTCGATGCTTAATAAAGACAACAGCGGGCAGTGAAGCCAACTAAATGAAGAATGCGTCAACGCATAACATTCGCTGGTAAAGGGTTCTTACTATCCACTCTTGGATGAATGCAGTTTCGGTGAATTCGCGTAATGGTACATCCTCCCAATAGAAAATTAACTAGGGGGAGTAGGAGGGGAGGAGTAGATAAAGGGGGTTATCTATAACTGGCGATCCAGTTCAAATAAATCCACCGCATAACGGTGATGTGGATCACGATGAGTATCTACTTTGTGACTTCGCTCGCCAATCTTACCGGATGACGATCACGAAATTAGGCCATAATAGCTAGGGCGTAGTGGCTAGGATGATGAGCTGTCATTGATTTTCTCAGATCATAGCCTCCGAAAACTGGCTCGTCTTAATTGAATGCGCCCTACGTATAAATATAAAAAGGATATTGACATGAAAAACGCTCTAAGCGCTGTAGCTCTAGGCACAATCGTTGCTCTGGGTTCTTTTGGTGCAAACGCTGCTATCGAAGAAGGTCAACTAACTATTTGGGTTGGTGGCGACAAAGCTTATGAAGGAATGGCTGAAGTAGGTAAACGCTTTGAAGAAGATACTGGTGTTAAAGTAACCGTCGCTTTCCCTGACAAACTAGAAGAGAAATTCTCTCAGGTTGCAGCAGCTGGCGATGGCCCAGACATGATTTTCTACGCACACGACCGTTTTGGTGGTTTTGCAGAAGCAGGTCTTCTTGTTGATATCAAACCTTCTAAGGAAACTAAAGAAGGTATCGTAGACTTCGCATGGGATGCTGTTTCTTACGACGGTAAAACAATCGCTTACCCAGTTGCAGTTGAGTCAGTTTCTCTTATCTACAACAAAGCACTTGTTCCCAATCCACCTAAGTCTTGGGAAGAGATCCCTGCACTAAACGCTAAGCTTCAAAAAGATGGCAAGAAAGCAATCATGTGGCCTCTACGTGGTGGCGCTTACTTCACATGGCCTCTACTTGCAGCTGACGGCGGTTACGCGTTCAAGCAAACAGCGGAAGGTTACGACATTAAAGATGCAGGCGTAGCGACTGACGGTGTTCAGAAGTCTCTAGGTTTCATTGAGAAGATGGTAAAAGACAAAGTTATTTCTGCGGATATGGATTACTCAGTTGCTGAGTCTGAATTCGTAGCGGGTAACGTTGCAATGACAATTAACGGTCCTTGGGGCTGGGCAAACATCGAGAAAGCTGGCGTAGATTACGGCGTAGCAACATTGCCTAAGTTCAACGGTAAAGCGTCTAAGCCATTCGTTGGTGTATGGGCTGGTGGTATCAGCACCGCTTCTCCAAACCGTGATCTAGCCGTTGAGTTTATGGAAAACTACCTACTAACTGATGAAGGTATGAAGAGCTTGAACGACGACAAGCCACTAGGCGCTGTTGCTCTTAACTCTTTCCAACGTCAACTAGACAGCGACACTCGTATTGCAGCAACAATGGATAACGCGATGAACGGCGAAATCATGCCTAACATCCCTCAGTTCACAACATTCTGGTACAGCATGGAAGAAGCTATTGGCAACGTAGTTGATAGCCGTCAATCAGTAGAGCAAGCACTAAAAGGTGCTGAAGCTCGAATGACTAAGTAACAACCAAGCACTACCTTTTAAGGAGGGGGCAACCTCTCCTTACTTTTCTATTTTTATATCTCGTTAGCAGGTTCCTCTATGCAGTCAGTTCAAGGTTCAGATGCGATCCCGGCACCATCAAGCCTTCCAGGCAGTAAAAGCGTCTTCATCAAATGGGGGTTGCTTGGTAGTGTTGGCTTAATTAATGGCTACGCTACAATTTTAATGTATTCTCGCGGTGAGCTCGCATTTGCGCTGCTTACTGTGATTTTAACGGCTTTGGCTCTTTACATTTTTGGTAGTAAGAAAACTTACGCCCACCGTTATATTTACCCCGGTATTGCCGGAATGATCTTATTCATTCTTTTCCCACTGGCATATACCGTAGGGCTTGCGTTTACTAACTACAGCGCAAAAAACCAGCTCTCTCTAGAGCGTACTCAAACCGTTCTTTTAGACCGTTCATTCCAAAGCGGTGAAAGCTACCCATTCACTTTGTACAAAACAGATAACGGTCACCAGATCGTTGTGAAAGATGGCGACCAGCTGTTAGCAACTGATGTATTTTCTCTGGAAGGCATGACATCAACAGAGATGGACCTATCTGCAATTGACTCTGTACAAGGTGAAAAAGAGAAGATCAAAGCGATCATCCAAAATCGCTCTGTGATCAGTGGTGTCGATTTCCATCTGCCAAATGGTGATGACATCCGCATGAGCGGCTTACGTAAATTTGCTGCCGTTGCACCGCTTTACACTCTTCAAGATGACGGGGAAACGTTATACAACAATGAATCTGGTGAAATATTGAAACCAAACATGGAAGTGGGTTTCTACCAACCGGTTGACGAGAAAGGTGAGTTTATCGGTAACACCATTTCTCCAGGATTTGTTGTAGACATTGGTACAGCCAACTTTGAACGTGTTTGGAAAGATGACGGCATCAAAGAACCGTTTATCAGTATCTTTATTTGGACGGTTGTATTCTCCATTTGTACGGTAGCCTTCACACTTGCAATTGGTTTGGTTCTGGCAAACGTTGTGCAGTGGGAAGAGCTGAAAGGCCGTGCTGTGTATCGTGTTCTACTAATTTTGCCTTACGCCGTACCAGCATTTATCTCGATTCTTATCTTTAAGGGCCTATTCAACCAGAGCTTTGGTGAGATTAACATGGTGCTTGAGAGTATCTTTGGTTTAAGCCCAAACTGGTTCTCCGACCCGATCTTAGCGAAAACCATGGTGTTGATTGTTAACACTTGGCTAGGCTTCCCTTACATGATGATTCTATGTATGGGTCTACTAAAAGCGATTCCTGAAGATTTGTACGAAGCGTCAGCAATCGATGGTGCTAACTTCCTTGATAACTTCAAGCGAATCACTTTTCCATTGATGATAAAACCGTTAACACCGCTATTGATTGCAGCGTTTGCCTTTAACTTCAATAACTTTGTCATGATTCAACTATTGACGAACGGTGGCCCGAACATGATTGGTACTTCTGAGCCAGCGGGTTACACAGACTTGCTTGTAAGCTACACGTACCGAATTGCATTCGAAGGCGGTGGTGGTCAAGACTTTGGTCTAGCAAGTGCAATCGCAACGCTTATCTTCCTATTGGTTGGTGCCCTAGCGTTACTAAACCTTCGTTTCACTAAATTGACTCAAGATTAAGGAGCACGACAATGGCTATGGTACAAGGTAAGAGCCTTAAATACCGAGTATGGGCAACGCATATTGCGCTGTGGTGCTTCTTAGCGCTAATTATTTTCCCACTACTGATGATTATTGCTATCTCATTCCGCGAAGGTAACTTTGCAACCGGTAGCTTGATTCCAGACAACCCATCTTTGGAACACTGGAAATTGGCTCTGGGTATGTCAGTGACGAATGCTGATGGCTCAGTTACTCCGCCTCCATTCCCAGTACTGACTTGGCTGTGGAACTCAATAAAAGTAGCGGGTATTACGTCAATTCTTATTGTGACACTGTCGACAACATCGGCTTACGCATTTGCTCGTATGCGCTTTAAAGGTAAAGAAACTATCCTGAAAGCGATGATGATTTTTCAAATGTTCCCTGCGGTATTGGCTCTAGTGGCTATCTACGCACTGTTCGACAAATTAGGGCAATACATCCCATTCTTAGGCTTGAATACGCATGGCGGTCTGATCTTCTCGTACTTGGGCGGTATTGCATTACACGTTTGGACGATTAAGGGCTACTTTGAGACGATTGATAACTCTTTGGAAGAAGCTGCAGCATTAGATGGCGCAACACCTTGGCAAGCGTTCAGATTGGTTCTATTACCACTGTCAGTACCCATCCTAGCGGTTGTATTCATTTTATCTTTCATTGGTGTTGTTGGTGAGGTACCAGTTGCTTCCATCCTATTATCGGACGTGAACTCTTACACGCTAGCGGTAGGTATGCAGCAGTACCTATATCCTCAGAACTACTTATGGGGCGACTTTGCGGCAGCAGCGGTACTTTCCGCACTTCCGATTACTATCGTGTTCTTACTGGCTCAGCGTTGGTTAGTTGGCGGTTTGACGTCGGGTGGTGTAAAAGGATAAGCTGTCCTTATAAGAAAGACAAAAGAGCGACCGTTAGGTCGCTCTATATTGGCATTTTTATTACATCATTTGGTTTGGCCGCCGATCAGTAATAAAAATAACCCTCAGGTTACGCATAGCTGGCTACTAATCAGGTTCCTTACGCTATTAATGATTAGTGGTTTTTGTAACTCTAACCCAGGTACTTACTTGGGTTTTTTTATGCCCGCTACTTTTATCTCTATCTCTATCTCTATCTCAGTCTTTTTGGTTTCTTTCAGTCATTAAATACTGAAGTACCTCTTTCCTGGATTTTTCCGGTTTCATCTCTCTAATTGAAGACATCAACGAGTCTCACAAATCAGACACTCAGTATAGGGGGCCACAGCTCTATTGATATATGTGTAATATTTCCATGCGTGATACTTCAATAATTTGCATGCAACGGATCGGTCTATTACACAGAAAGTGCCTATAAAGGCAGGCTCGTGTTAATTTTTTGTGGTGGGTATTCTCGGTAGTTATTGATTTAGTGGTAAATATTTCAAAAAGGGAAGGAGAAAAGGAAGAGGTGATGTGAGACTAGAACTCTTTGCTAGAAGGTGCGCAACCTAAATGCTGAAGTAAAACATAGATGCTGTCTTGATAAAGAGCTACGCGACGAAACAGATCCGCAAACGTCTGATCACCGCCAAAACAAGCTTGGATATAGTGGTTAATTTCATTAGTGTCGTAGCCTTCGACGTACAAACTTCTAACCCATTGATACTCAACTGCCTTCAAGTTCGTCAGTGTAGATTCGCAAAGGGTGGGAAATGTTGTGCTCAAAAGTGGCTCCAAGAAATTTAAATACATCCATTATGATTGACGGTATTTAAACAGAGCAAAATGACGACTTTATTACAGTCAAAATAAATCCGTGAACAAGTATCGGATCATTTTAACTTTTGACTGGGTATCACGCTTTATAGTCAGCATTAGGTGTGTAACGGATTTACTTGGGTATAGAGAGGGAATTGAAAATGCCAAGCAAGTACTGCCTGGCATCGTAATAAGGTTTTGTAGGGTAGATCTGCTAGTGGCGTCTATTTAAGATACTTCACGTGTGCTTCCATCTCTTCACCGATCTGTTTTCGCATGTTCATAAGACGAATAGCCGAATCTCTTAATTCAATGTCTTCTGATGTTTCTGGTACCCATTCTGGCACTTTAGTCGGGTTACCATTTTCATCAACAGCGACCATAATAACGATACAGTGAGTCGTTAGACGGTTGTTGAGTTCTTTTGGGTCGCTGGCTTGAACATCGATAGCGATGTGCATAGAAGATGAACCTGTATAAATGACCTTCGCACTTACTTCAACAAGGTTACCCACATGGATTGGAGCAACGAATCGAATACCACCAGCGTAAGCGGTAATACAGTACTTACCACTCCATCCAGCAGAACAAGCGTAAGCCGCTAAATCGACCCATTTCATTACGGCACCACCATGAACTTTACCACCAAAGTTCACATCCCCGGGTTCAGCTAAAAAACGCAGAGTAACGTCTCGTTTACCATCTTGTCGGCTATTGTGACTGCTCATCTATCTTCCTTCATTATTATTGTTCTGAATAACATGCTCGTTACTTGCTAATAACAATATACTTAAGATGACATAAATTAAAGCGGATAATCTCTCGAACAAGACTATTTTTTCAAACAGATGGCGAGTTGATGACTATTGATGTTTAAAGGAGGTGGACGTGACGCTCCAACAGAGGAGTACTCTATCGAGCAAGCTGGCGGAAGGGTGGATTGCAAAAAAAAACACCTAGCTGAATGCTAGGTGTTTCTAAGCCGTGTGGTACTCATATCGGTACCTTTTTGAGTTAGCCAACTAACCGTTGCTTATCCGGTTTAGTTTAAGTGATGGTATCTTAATTAATCCCAAAACGATAGTTTTGATTGTTTTCTTATAAGCTCACTTTCTGTTCGAAAAGTATAGAACCTTCGCGTAGATATTTCCTTTCGTATTATTGCTAGAAAACTCTTTCAATACATTTTGCAATAATAATCTGTATTTATCGGTAAGTTAAGGTGTTAAAGCTAAATTTATATCGATTTTAAAGTGTTAACTTTCGTATAAACCAAAGTAACTAGAAGGTTATTTCGTTGCTGTAAATTGTCTAAATGGCTCATGGCGGCCTGGGTTACATGAGCCGTGTGACCATAGGAGAGCGATTAGATCAACAGTTACCTGCTTTCTGGAGAGTTATTCTAACGCTTTGAACACTTAAACCGTACTTAGTGCATTAAATGGAAGTTGGCGAGATATTGCAATAGCAAACACCATTATTAAGTGTACTTAAAAGCTTCATGAACGAAAAATAAAATTAGAGAGCATGAATCGAGAAATCGAAAATAAGCAAAAGTACCTGCTAACGAGGCAGGTACTGAGTGGAAAATGGAATGGGGCATTGTCGCTGGTTAAGCGGGGTTAGTTTTGCTGAGGTAAGGGAGCCTCAAGCCTTGGTTTTCTTTTGATTTGAGCAAGGATGACACCGGAAATCACCATTGCACCACCAATGATGTGGAACTGGTTAATCTTTTCACCCAGCCAGGTGGAAGCTAATACAATCGCGATAACTGGCATCAGATTCATAAACATCGCGCTTGAATCCGCGCCAATGGTATCAATCGCTTTCACCCACATCCAAGGCGCTAAAATTGAAGCGGCCACCGCGGCGTAAGCTATCAATGGTATCGCTTGTTGCGGTGGTAAAAGCTGTTCGCTGGTAAGCCAAAGTGGCGTAAGCATCGCGACAGCAAACAGTCCCTGAATGTAAATCACCACCCAGCTACTGATTGGCATTTTCCAGCGTTTCAATAACACACAGTAAGACGCATAAACAAAGGCCGCAATTAACATATAGCCATCGCCTTGAGTCAATTCTTGATGCATGAAGAATAACGGGTCGCCTTTACCTAACATCAGAGCTAAGCCTGACAGTGACAACACACCGCCCACAATACTCAAACTAGAAATCGACTTGTGCAACAGAGGGACGCTTAAAAACACACTGATCAATGGAACCAAAGAAGTGATCAGTGCCATGTTAGAAGCGGTTGTGGTTAAGCCCGCGTAATAACCTAGAGATTGGTTCAACACCATGCCCAAAAAGCCGAGGAACGCTAATTTTGATAGGTTTGGTTTAATGACCGCCCACTGTTTCATTACTGGGCGAATACAGAAAGGCGTGAGAATTAACATCGCAAAAAACCAACGGTAAAAACTCATCGCGCTAGGTTCTATGGTGCTTGCAGCAAGCTTGTTGACGATTGCATTGGCACCCCAGATACAGACTGTAAAAAATGGTAAGAGATAATGCATGTGAATTCCGTGGCGAATGAGTTGATGCGGCTAGTTTGACAGGTCGTTATACTTACAAGTATCTTTATAAAGACATCAGGCGCGATAGGAAGACAAGTTTGAAAAAACACTCCAGAAACCTTCATCCATCCTTATCAATTGACAAGGCACCATCCAACGTATTTATGAATTTTGAAGCGTTTCTTTCGAACACTGAAACCCGAGTTCATAGCCACTCATGGGGACAGGTTCAATTGATCAGTGGCGGTATATTAGAGATGGAAGCGGAAAGCACTCGATTTCTAGCGCCACCACATCTAGCGATTTGGGTACCGGCCGGGGTGATGCACTGCAGTTATAACCGTAAGCCTTTGGACTACTGCTCGCTAAATATCGCCCCAGAACTCACGCAACACCTGCCAGATAAAACCAGCCTTATAAAGATCACGCCGATTGTGTCTTCTATTATCGATGACTTTCGCGAGCGTGGAATCAATGTTGCAGAAAAAGAGCAAGATCAAAGGCTCGTTCAGGTACTGCTTGACCAACTTGCGCAGCGTGAGGTTGAACACCACTTCTTGCCTTCAACCGACAATAAGTATCTAGCGCCTATATTAGCTTCTGTTGAAGAGAACCCAACCGATGAAGTGACGCTGAAAGATTGGGCTGAACGTGTCCACACTACGGAAAGAACCCTTTCTCGCCACTGCCAGACGGAGCTCGGAATGAGCTTTACCGAGTGGCGACTGCGAGTGCGCTACCTATACTCAATGGACTTGTTGAGAAACGGCCAGTCGGTTAAAGAGGTCGCTCTTACATTGGGTTATAACCAAGCAAGCCCATTTATCACTATGTTTAAACGTTACGCGAACCAAACGCCAGAACAGTATAAGAACCGTTTGTTGTGATTGGTTTCTTTTGTCAAGCGTGTCAATAATCGCTTACTTTCCTTTTTGTGTTTAACTTTTTGTTATTAAAGGATTAAATTTGGTCTTGATAGCGGGCGTACACGTCTGTTTCGTCAATGGTTTGAATTTGGTTATATAAGCATTTAGTTTTTTTATCGTATTTGAGTGAAAATTTATATAATCACTTACTCAAAATGCCGAGGAAAAATTTGAAGTTTATTATCCCAACGATATCAGTATTAGCTGTAACACTTTCTGCATGCGGTGGTGGTAGCGATAGCGCTGCGCCACCACCTAAAAAGACTAAAACCGTAGTTCCTCAAATGTCTATGACTCAGGCATCAGGAAGTGTTGCAGACCCAAAAGATGACGTTGCAAAAAACTCTTATAGTAGTCCCGTCATGTATTCAGCTAATGCTATAGGTAGCACTTGATCTGCTCCAGTCAGACTGGACACTTAGCTAAGCGACATTTCGCTTTTCA